>NZ_JBMKHS010000003.1:0-290020 GCF_049238105.1 Enterobacter cloacae complex sp. IR5418
GAAGATGCGTGATCTGATCCTTCAACTCAGCAAAAGTTCGATTTATTCAACAAAGTCGCTGTAATCTTACTTCTCTGCCAGAGAGCAGAGAATAAAAAAATCGAAAATCCGAGACGGTAATTAAATCAGGGCCATTAAAAATAGGCCCTGATTTATCTTATTTCTTCAGTCCCGCAAACGCTGCCCGAATCTCCTCTTCCGGCAGCTGTATTCCAATAAACACCATCACGCTGTGCGGCGCTTCCTCACCCCACGGGCGGTCCCAGTCGGCGCTATACAGGCGCTGTACCCCCTGGAACAGCAGGCGGTTCGGTTCGCCGTCGATCCACAGCATCCCTTTGTAGCGCAGCAGCTTGTCGGCAAACGACAGCAGCAGGTTCTCCATCACGCGGGAGACCTCGCTGATGTCAACCGGGTAGTCCAGCTCCACCACAATCGACGCCACGTCGTTTTGCTTGTCGGATATAAAGTGGAAGCGCGGCTTCGCGGTGACGTTCTCTTCCAGCATAAAGCCGTTGGTGTTGAACAGCTGGGCGAGATCGATATCGCCGTGCGTCACCGTGTAAATTGGCGCACGCGAGTTAATGCGCGTCAGGCGCTCGCGGAGTTTTTCGCTGTCGCCCGCCACGTCGGTTTTGGTCAGCAGGATGCGGTCGGCGTAGCCCACCTGGGACTGGGCGATGGTGAACTGGTTCATCTGCTCGTCGGCATAGACCGCGTCGACCAGTGCAATCACGCCGTCCAGCAGGTAGCGCTGGCAGAGGATCTCGTGCGAGAAAAAGGTCTGAATAATCGGGCCGGGGTCGGCCATGCCGGTGCACTCGATTACCAGGCGGTCGAAGTCGATGTCACCGCGATCGCGGCTGTCGAGCAGGTCCAGCAGGGCGTCTTCTAATTCGTTAGAGCGGGTGCAGCAGATGCAGCCGTTGGTTAGGGTTTTGATCTGCGTGGCGCGGTCGCCGATTAATTGATCGTCAACGGAGACTTCGCCAAATTCGTTTTCGATGACGGCGATTTTGAAGCCGTGCTGTTCATTCAGGATATGGCGCAGCAGGGTGGTTTTACCGGCGCCGAGGAAACCGGTCAGCAGGGTAACGGCAATCGGGGTCATGGTTTCTCCTTTAGCAGCAGCGGACGCCGCCTTCTCCACTTCCGCCGTAGCGCGCTTCCTGACGCTCGCGGAAGAATTCAGTGTAGGTCATGTACGGCTTATCCGGATGGTTGGTCTTCATATGCTCAACGTAGTTGTCATAGTCCGGAATGCCAATCAGCATTTTCGCCGCCTGACCGAGGTATTTTTTTGCTTCGCCTAAGTTACCAAACATAATGCATCCTGATAAGACAAAGCCCGGTGGCGCTACGCTTACCGGGCCTACAGTACCGTTGTAGGGCGGGTCAGCGTAGCGCCACCCGCCATTTTTTTAATGGTGCGAAGAGGTCTTCACGCCGCCTTCCGGTACCGGCACGTACGGGGTCTCTTTATCCGTACGGCCTTCGGCGTTGCGCACTTTCATCCAGGTTTTGATGCCGTAGAAGATAATGCTGTACACCACCACCAGGAACAGAATGCTCAGACCCGCGTTGGTGTAGTTGTTCACCACGATATGGTTCATGTTGGCAATCTGCTGCGCGGTCAGATCCGCGCCGCCTGCGGCAATCTTCTCTTTGTACTGGTTAGCCATGAAGAAGAAGCCTTCCAGCTGCGGGTTGGTGCTGAACAGTTTCAGACCCAGCGCCCAGGTGGTGCAGAGCAGCAGCCACAGTGCAGGAACGACGGTTACCCAGATGTATCTGGTGCGTTTCATCTTCACGAGGACAACGGTACCCAGCACCAGGGCCACAGCCGCCAGCATCTGGTTAGAGATGCCGAACAGCGGCCAGAGGCTCTTCACGCCGCCCAGTGGGTCAACAACGCCCTGATACAGCAGGTAACCCCACAGGCCTACGCAACCCGCAGTACCCAGCACACCGGCTACCAGAGAGTCGGTTTTCTTCAGGAACGGCACGAAGTTACCCAGCAAATCCTGCAACATGAAGCGGCCTGCACGCGTACCGGCATCCAGCGCGGTGAGGATGAACAGCGCTTCAAACAGAATACCGAAGTGGTACCAGAAGCCCATGTCCGCCCACGGCAGCACTTTGTGGAACACGTGTGCAATACCCACGGCCAGCGTCGGTGCACCACCTGCGCGGTTCAGCACGGACGGTTCGCCGATGTCTTTCGCGGTCTGCATGATCTGCTCAGGCGAAATCACGAAGCCCCAGGAGCTAACGGTCGCCGCCGCGTGTGCGCTGGCATCTTTCAGCTGCGCCATGATCAGCGCGGTGTTTTCGCCACCCATCTCGTGCAGGTTTGGCATGGTGATGCCGAGACCCGCTGGCGGGGTGTTCATCGCGAAGTACAGGCCAGGCTCAATAATCGACGCCGCAACCAGCGCCATGATCGCCACGAAGGATTCCATCAGCATCGCGCCGTAACCGATAAAGCGCGCGTCGGTTTCGTTGGCCATCAGCTTCGGCGTGGTGCCGGAGGAGATCAGCGCGTGGAAGCCAGATACGGCGCCGCAGGCGATGGTGATAAACAGGAACGGGAACAGGGCGCCTTTCCACAGCGGACCGGTACCGTCAATGTACTGCGTCACCGCCGGCATTTTCAGCTCCGGGTTGATGATCACAATACCAATCGCCAGCCCGACGATAACGCCGATTTTCAGGAAGGTCGCCAGGTAGTCACGCGGGGCCAGAATCAGCCACACCGGCAGCAGCGCAGAGATGAACGCGTAACCGATCAGCGCGAAGGTGATGGTGGTGTCTTTAAAGGTCAGCGCCGGGCCCCAGTACGGGTCGTGTGCAATCACGCCGCCGAAGTAGATGGACGCGACCAGCAGCACGATACCGATGACCGACACTTCACCCACGCGGCCAGGGCGCAGGAAGCGCATGTAGATGCCCATGAACAGCGCAATCGGTACGGTAGAGCAGACGGTAAAGACGCCCCACGGACTTTCGGCCAGCGCTTTCACCACGATCAACGCCAGCACCGCCAGGATGATGATCATAATCAGGAAGCAGCCGAAGAGGGCGATCGTGCCCGGCACGCGGCCCATCTCCTCTTTGATCATCTCGCCCAGCGACGAACCGTTACGACGCGAGGAGATAAACAGCACCATAAAGTCCTGCACCGCACCCGCCAGCACCACGCCCGCCAGCAGCCAGAGCGTACCCGGCAGGTAGCCCATCTGCGCGGCCAGCACCGGGCCGACCAGCGGGCCAGCGCCTGCAATGGCGGCAAAGTGGTGACCAAACAGCACGTAGCGGTTGGTTGGCACGTAGTTCAGGCCGTCATTGTTAATGACCGCCGGGGTGGCGCGCGTCGGGTCGAGCTTCATGACCTTCTGCGCGATGTACAGGCTGTAGTAGCGATAAGCCACAAGGTAGACGGAAACCGACGCGACCACGATCCAGAGGGCGCTGACGTGCTCGCCCCGGCGTAATGCGACAACCGCCAGACAGAAAGCACCGATGATCCCGAGTAAGGCCCAGGGCACGTGCTTGAGTAGTTTTTTAGTATCCATAGTAAGACCTGGTTTTTTATGTAAAGAAAAAAGGGTCAGGGTTCGTTGTGAGGAGGTATTGAGTAATGCTGGAGCGATCGTGCCAGATCCTCGCGCGTGTAAAGCACGGTAAATGGGTGAGTGGTTGAAAGCGATGCGTGAGCGGTCAAAAGCGAGGGTAAGTGGTTAAGGCTCACCCCCGGCGGGCGAAAATATGTGATTGAGATCACTAAGGATAATCTAATCCTGCGGGGGGCGGCTGGCCCTGCGCGCCAGCCTTCCCGGAAAAGCGATCTTATGGCGTGTTAACCGCGGACCTTTGCGGAAACGTTAGCGTTTTTTTTGCGCAACGGGATCACACCGCGGCTTCCATCTCCATCATCACCGGGTGGAAACGGCGCTTGAAGTAGATCAGGCCGTGCCCCTCGCTGCTGAGGATGATGTTCTTAATTTCCACGAGATAGACCAGATGGGTGCCGATGGTTTGCACCTGGGTTATCTCACCTTCCAGGCTTGCCAGAGCGCCCTTCAGTACCGGCTGCGCCAGCGGGCCTTTCTGCCAGCAGGAGAGAGCGAAGCGCTCCTCCATCGCCATGCCGGTCATCCCGGCGAAGTGGCGGGCCATGATCTCCTGCTCGTGGTTCAGCACGTTGACGCACAGTTTGCCGTTGCCCTGGAAGACCGGGTTCATGGCGCTGTTGGCGTTGATGCAGACCATGATCGAAGGCGGGGTGTCCGTTACCGAGCAGACAGCGGTGGCGGTAATGCCGCAGCGACCCGCGTCCCCCTCGGTGGTAACTACATTCACCGCCGCCGACAGGCTGGCCATCGCGTCGCGAAAACGCAGGCGTTCTTCTGTTTGCATTGAAACCTCCCGCTGCGTTATTTCAGCAGCTTATCCAGCATGTTGATATCAGTGTTGTTGTGCAGGTGCGGTACGGTCCAGCCGTGCTGGTCGTACTCGGACATGCAGCGGTCAACCATCGCCATCATCTTGTCCATGTTGCCGGAGCTTTGCGCCTGACGCAGGCATTGCAGGCGGATCTCATCCTGGCTACCGGAGTAGTTGATTTCGTACAGCTCGTGACGTCCGCCAAACTCGCTGCCGATGGCATCCCACATCAGTTTCAGAATCTTGATGCGTTCGACATGATCCATGCCGTTGGAGCCGCGCACGTACTTCGCCAGATACTGGTCGATCTGCGGATTGTTCAGGTCACGGGCGCTGGACGGCAGGTAGATCAGCCCGGAGGTGACGTTACGTTCGATGATGTTCTTGATCTTCGCATAGGCCATTGGCGCCATCACGCGGTAGGTCTGCAACGCCGCGTGGTCAGGCAGGTACGCGCCGTTCACCCACGGCGTGGCTTCGGAGCACATGGAGTCGCTCAGCGCCCAGAACATGTTGCGCCACGCCACCACTTCGCCGAGATCTGCCTGTACGCCGCGGAACTCAAGGGTGCCGGTACACTCCAGCGATTTCTTCAGCAGGGCGGTGATAAAGTCGAGCTTCACTGCCAGACGCACGCAGGCCTGAAGCGGGTACATGCGGGCGAAGCCACCTTCCATCGTCCAGCGACGGCAGCGGTCGAAATCGCGATAGATGAGCACGTTTTCCCACGGGATCAGCACATGATCCATCACCAGAATGGCGTCGTTCTCGTCGAAGCGGCTGGAGAGCGGATAGTCGTACGGAGAGCCGGTCGCCCCTGCCACCATCTCGTAAGAGGCGCGGGAGATCAGCTTCACCCCTTCGGCGTCCATCGGCGCGACGAACATCAGCGCGAAGTCCGGATTTTCGCCCATCACCTGCGCCGAGCCAAAACCGATCATGTTGTAGTGGGTCAACGCCGAGTTGGTCGCCACTACTTTTGCGCCGCTGACGATGATCCCGGCGTCGGTCTCTTTCTCCAGCTTGATGTAAACGTCTTTCACCTCGTCCGCCGGTTTGTGGCGGTCGATCGGCGGGTTGACGATGGCATGGTTGAAGTAGAGGCCGGTTTCCTGAATACGGGTGTACCAGTTGCGGGCGTTCTGCTCGAACTGACCGTAGAAGGCAGGGTTAGCGCCGAGCGCGCAGCCGAACGCCGCTTTGTAGTCCGGCGTACGTCCCATCCAGCCGTAGCTCAGGCGCGACCACTCGGCGATGGCATCGCGCTGCTGGCGCAGGTCGTCGGCGCTTTTCGCCACGCGGAAAAATTTATGGGTGTAGCCGCCGTTGCCGGTGTCAGTGCCCCAGCAGAGGGTATCCTGCATGTCTGGCTTGTGCAGGGCGTCGTACATCTGGGCGATGGACGCCGCCGCATTGCGAAATGCCGGGTGGGTAGTGACGTCCTTCACGCGTTCGCCGTAGATATAAATCTCACGGCCATCTTGCAGGCTTTTTAAATACTCTTCACCGGTTAACGGACGTTTGGCATCAGCGCGGAAATCTTCAGGCTTCATAGGGACCTCGTATCGGAAGATGGTTGTTAAATTTATGTTTTGTTTTTGTTGTTTAATTGAAGCGTGAGAGGGGCGGAACGTGAAGGGACGATTGGGACAACGGCTGGTACTTTTCGGGTGGAGAAGGGATTTGTGATCGTTGTCCCCTCACCCTAACCCTCTCCCCACAGGGGAGAGGGAACAATTACACCCTCTCCCCTATGGGGAGAGGGCCGGGGTGAGGGGAAACCGGTACTTTCTGCGCCCGATACGCGCTGGGTGAGCACCCCGTCAGCCGGTTAAAAAACCGGGCGAAATAGGCCGGATCTTTAAACCCCAGCTGCCAGGCAATTTCGCTCACTGTGCTGTCGGAAAACAGCAGCAGCCGTCTGGCTTCCCGCAGCTGCCGGTCGAAGATCAGCCGTTTCGGCGAGCGGTTGGCGAAGCGGCGGCAGATGTCCGTCAGGCGGGATTCGGTGAGGTGCAGTTCGCTGGCGTATTCCGGCACCGTCCAGTGCTCGTGGTAGTGCGCATCTGTCAGCTGATTAAAGCGCTGGAACAGCTTCAGCTCGCCGCGCATACCGCCTGAAGCGTGGTCGTCGAGCTTCGCGTTGCGCAGCAGCAGGGTAAACACCGCCTGCGCCAGAAGGACCAGCGTATATTCACGTCCCGGCAGCTGTTCCGTGGATTCCCGGGCAATGAGCTGCCAGTAGTGCTTCAGCGCCGCCAGTTCGTCAGGCCTGTCGGCAAGCGACAGGCAGATCCCCGGCAGGCCGAACGCTTCCCGCGTGCCGGGGTAGAGCACTTCTAATAGCGGCCAGATGAGATCCTCGCGCACCGTCAGCACGTGACCGTCGCTGTCGGATTCGGTGATAAACGCGTGCGGCACCGACGGCGGCGTCAGCACAAACAGCGGGGCCTGCACCGAATAGCGGTGATCGTCGAGCTGAAGCTCAATCTGCCCGGTGTCGAGAAAGTGCATCTGAAAATACTGGTCGTGACGATGCGCCTGCATGTCGCGGCCAAAAAAGGCCGCCATGCGGGCAAACGACTGGTAGTGCACATCGTCGGTGCCCAGACTTTCGTCGTACTCCTTGCTGATATCAATGTTGGCGATGGGGCTCTGGCACATGATCGTTCCTCTGTTGATCCCGCTGCGTCATCGGAATGCGCGTCAGCACCAGCGCGCCGACCACCAGCAGACCCGCCACGAACCACAGCCCCGAGCTGAAGCTGCCGGTCGCGTCGCGCAGGATCCCAATCAGTAACGGGCTGACGGCAGATCCGACGTTGCCGATGGCGTTGATCACCGCCAGCGCCACCGCGCGGGATTGCAGGCTAATCACCTGGTCCGGCGTGGTCCAGAAGATCGCCATGGCGGTAAACGATCCGGTTGAGGCCATGATGATGCCAAGCAGCTGGATCAGGCTGTGATCGGTCGCCGAGGCCAGCATCCATCCCGCTGCTGCAAACAGATACGGCAGGATGGTGTGCTTTTTTCGCTCTTTCAGCCTGTCGGAGCGGCGGCTCCACCAGATCATCCCGAGGATGGTGCAAAACTGCGGGATCGCCGCCAGCAGGCCGATGACGATATTGCTGCTTCCCGTGTTGAAGCTTTGCAGGATCTGCGGCGTCCAGATGTTGATGGCGCTGAGCGTGTTGGTCAGGCAGAAGTAGGCCAGCGTGTAGAGCAGCACGGCCGGAGTCAGCACTTCGCGCAGCGTCGATCGCGGCGTGGCGGATTGGGCAATGGCGACCTCCTGCTCGCGGGCGATCATCGCTTTCAGCGCCTGCTTTTCGTCGTCGTCCAGCCAGGTGGCCTGATCCGGCGTGTCGTTGAGGTAAAACCAGGTCACGACGCCGAGCACCACCGACGGCAACCCTTCAAGCAGGAACAGCCACTGCCAGCCCTTCAGGTTCCACAGTCCGTCCATTGCCAGGATGTACCCGGAGAGGATCGAGCCGAGCATCATGGTGACCGGCATGGCAATCATAAACAGCGCGTTGGCGCGGGCGCGATGATAGGCCGGGAACCACCAGGTGAGATACACCAGAATGCCCGGCAGGAAACCGGCTTCGGCAATGCCCACCAGCATGCGCAGCACGTAAAGCGTTTCCGGGCTGGTGGCGAACATGGTGCAGGTGGAGGCGATGCCCCATACCACCATGATCCCGGCGATCCAGCGGCGGGCGCCGACCTTCGCCAGCATGATGTTGCTCGGGATGCCGCACAGCACGTAGGTGACGTAAAACAGCGTCGCGGCCAGGCCAAACATGGTGGAGGTGAGGCCCAGATCTTTGCCCATCGTCAGTCCGGCAAAGCCGATGTTGATGCGATCGAGAAACGAGAAAACAAACAGGATAAAGAGAAACACGATCAAACGACGGAACAGCTTGTTGATCGCGCGATGTTCTATAGCTTTCTTATCTTGCAGGGTAGAGGTCGTCATGGTGCGCTCCAGATCTTACGTTTAGTAGACGGATTTATTGTTATTCACTGACGTAACCGGTTGTTCGATAAAGCGCGCCGCCAGCGCTTCCGCGCCGCGGGCGAGCAGAGTGGTATCCACGCCGACCGCGACAAACAGCGCGCCGAGTTCAAGATAGCGTTTCGCCAGCTGCTCGTTCGCCATCAGGATGCCGGGCGCTTTACCCGCGCTCAGGATCTGCGCGATTGCCTGTTCAATGGCGGCCTGCACCTCCGGGTGCTGCGGGTTGCCGGCGAAGCCCATGTCGGCGCTCAGATCCGCCGGGCCGATAAACACCCCGTCGACGCCTTCCACGTCCAGGATCTGCGGCAGGTTTTTCAATGCCATGCGGGTTTCGATTTGCACCAGCACGCACATGGCGTCGTTAGCCTGATGCAGATAGTCCGGGATGCGGTTCCAGCGCGACGCCCGCGCCAGCGCGCTGCCAACGCCGCGAATGCCCGCAGGCGGGTAGCGTGTGGCGCTCACCGCCAGCCGCGCTTCGTCGGCGTTTTGCACCATCGGCACCAGCAGGGTTTGCGCCCCCACGTCCAGCAGCTGTTTGATCTGCACCGGATCGTTCCACGACGGGCGCACCACCGGCTGGCTGGGATAAGGGGCGATGGCCTGTAGCTGGGTTAAGATGGTCTGCACGCTGTTTGGCGCGTGCTCCCCGTCGATCAGCAGCCAGTCGAAGCCTGCTCCGGCCAGTAGCTCTGCGCTGTAACTGCTGGTCAGCCCCAGCCATAACCCGATTTGCGGACGGCCCGCCTTCAGCGCCGCTTTGAATGCGTTTTGCATGGTCATCTCCTTATACAAAGCGGCAGCTGATGGAGCCCATGTTGCCGTAGTCGACATGGAAGGTGTCGCCCCTGCTGGCGGGTACCGGGCGGGTAAACGAGCCGCCGAGGATGATTTGCCCTGGTTCAAGCTGCACATCGTATGGCGCGAGTTTGTTCGCCAGCCACGCCACGCCGTTCGCCGGGTGGTTAAGCACGCCAGCGGCAACGCCGGTCTCTTCGATCACGCCGTTGCGGTAGAGCAGGGCGGAGATCCAGCGCAGATCCAGCTCGTCGGGTTTAATCGGGCGGCCGCCGAGGATCACGCCCGCATTGGCGGCGTTATCGGAGATGGTGTCGAACACCTTGCGCGGGCGCTGGGTTTCCGGGTCGATGTTGTGGCAGCGGGCGTCGATCAGCTCCAGGGCGGGGATGACGTAGTCCGTGGTGTTGTAGACGTCGAAGATCGTGCAGTTCGGGCCGCGCAGCGGTTTTGCCAGCACGAAGGCCAGCTCCACTTCAATGCGCGGGACGATAAAGCGATCCACGGGGATGTCGCTGCCGTCGTGGAAGAACATGTCGTCCAGCAGCGCGCCGTAGTCCGGCTCGCTGATTTGCGAGCTGGCCTGCATCGCTTTCGAGGTGAGGCCGATCTTGTGGCCTTTCAGCACGCGGCCTTCGGCAATTTTCAGGTTCACCCATTCGCGCTGGACGGCGTAGGCGTCTTCAATGGTGATCTCCGGGTACTCCAGCGAGATCGCGCGGATCTGCTCCCGGGATTGTTCCGCCTGATGCAGGCGGTGGGCGATCAGAGTATGGGTGTGTTTGTCGAGCATGGCGATATCCTGTTGTTATTTGTTTTCTCCCTCTCCCTGTGGGAGAGGGCCGGGGTGAGGGCATCAGGCCGCAGAGATTTCCCCTCACCCTAACCCTCTCCCCAAAGGGGAGAGGGGATCGATCGAGCGTGTTACTTAAACAACGCGTGCACGTTGTTTTGTTTGTAGTTGAGCGTCGGATCGAGTTCTTCCATGGCGAAAGACAGCGCCAGATAGCGCTCCGCCATCAGCTCCGCGAAGTGCGTTTTGATCAGCGCAAACAGCATTTCACCGACCTCTTCCCGGCTCTCCAGGCTGCGCCCGGCGCCGATCTTCAGCGTCATGTGCACAAAGGCGTAATCGTGCTTACCGTCTGCCATCTGCCAGGTGTCCAGCCAGTGGGCGCGGCTGCGGATACCGCCGAGCGGGAAGATCCCCGTGGCGGCGAGCGCCTCGTTCACTTTGGCGAACAGCCCCGGCAGGTCGGCCTGCTCGCGGATGTTGTCGGTACATTCAGCAATAAAGTGCGGCATGGTGACTCCTTACGCGGGCAGCGGGAAAACGGCGTTAACCTGACCAGTGCCGGAGCTGGCGAACAGCTCGGTGAGAAACTCCACCTTGCCGTCGTATTTGTCCCAGCCGAGCATCCCCAGCAGCATCACCGTGTCGTGCATGTTGCCCTCGCCGTAGCAGTAGTCGGCGTACTCCGGCAGCATGCTGCAAAATTCCCTGAACTGGCCTTCGCGCCACAGCTTCACCACCCGCTCGTCCATCTGGCGGTCGAACTCGCGGGTGTAGCTGTTCATCCCTTCCTCCGCGCGCTGGTCATCGATAAAGCGGTGCGAGAGCGAGCCGCTGGCGAGCACCGCCACGGTGCCGTCGTATTTTTCGATGGCGCTGACGATGGCCTCGCCCAGCCTGCGGCTGTCGGCGAAGTCGTGAACCGTGCAGAACGCCGAGATGGAGACCACTTTGAAGTGCTTATCCGCGTTCATGTAGCGCATCGGCACCAGCGTGCCGTACTCCAGCTTCAGGCTCGGGATGTTGTGCGCTTTGGCGCGCACGCCACGCTTCACCGCCTCGTCGGCGATCAGCTGGCCGAGTTCCGGGTTGCCGTCGTAGTCGTAGGTCATGTCGCGAATAAAATGCGGCAGCTCGTTGCTGGTGTAGACGCCTGAAAAATGGTCCGCGCAGTTGATGTGGTACGCGCTGTTCACCAGCCAGTGGGTGTCGAACACGATGATGGTGTCCACCCCCAGCTCGCGGCAGCGCTTGCTGATCTCTTTATGCCCGTCGATGGCCGACTGGCGGCAGCCGTGGTTTTTGCCCGGCAGCTCAGAGAGATACATCGACGGGACGTGGGTGATTTTTGCCGCTAACGCTAATTTTCCCATGATCAGATCCCCCACTTTGGAATCGGATGGTCGCCCATGGAGATGCAGACGTTCTTCATCTCCGCGAAGACTTCGAAGCTGTACTCGCCACCCTCGCGCCCGGTGCCGGAGGCTTTCACGCCGCCAAAGGGCTGGCGCAGGTCGCGCACGTTCTGGGTGTTAACGAACACCATGCCCGCTTCGATATTGCGCGCCAGACGCAGCACTTTGCTGACGTCCTGAGTCCAGATGTATGACGCCAGCCCGTACTCCACGTCGTTGGCCAGCCGCAGGCCTTCCGCTTCGTCTTTGAACGGCAGGAGGCAGGCCACCGGCCCGAAGATCTCCTCCTGCGCCACGCGCATGCGGTTATCAACATCCGCCAGTACGGTCGGGCGCAGGAAGTTGCCGCCCTTCAGGTGCGCAGGCAGATCGGTTGGTTTGTCCGGGCCGCCCGCCAGCAGGGTCGCGCCTTCTTCAATGCCGAGACGGATATAGCCGGAGACTTTTTCCCAGTGTTGCTGGCTGATGAGCGCACCAATCTGGGTGTTCGGATCGGTCGGGTCACCCACGCGCAGGCGGCTGGCGCGCTCGGCAAAGCGCTTGATGAATTCCGGGTAGATGCTCTGCTGGATAAAGATGCGCGAGCCAGCGGTGCAGCGTTCGCCGTTGATGGAGAAGATGGTGAACAGGGCGGCGTCCAGCGCACGCTCGATGTCGGCGTCTTCAAAAATCAATACCGGCGATTTACCGCCCAGCTCCATAGAGTATTTCTTCAGCCCGGCGTTTTTCATGATGTTGCGCCCGGTGGCGGTCCCGCCGGTGAAGGAGACGGCGCGCACGTCGTGATGGCGCACCAGCGCGTCGCCCGCCGTCGCGCCATAGCCCTGCACCACGTTCAGCACGCCCGCCGGAATGCCCGCCTCCAGTGCCAGCTCGCCCAGACGGTCGGCGGTCAGCGGCGAGAGTTCAGACATCTTCAGCACCGCGGTGTTTCCCAGCGCGAGGCACGGCGCAACCTTCCAGGTGGCGGTCATAAACGGCACGTTCCACGGCGACACCAGCGCGCAGACGCCCACTGGCTGCACCAGGGTGTAGTTGAGCATCTTGTCATCGACCGGATAGGTTTTGCCGTTCATCTGCTGGCACACCTCGGCGAAGAACTCGAAGTTGTGCGAGGCGCGCGGAATGAGCACGTTTTTGGTCTGGTGGATCGGCAGGCCGGTGTCGGCGGTTTCCATCGCGGCAATGTCCGGCACGTTCTGGTCAATCAGATCGCCCAGGCGACGCATCAGGCGCGCGCGCTCCTTCATCGGCAGGTTGGCCCATTTCGGGAACGCCTCTTTGGCGGCGGCAACGGCCTGATGGATTTCGGCTTCCCCGCCGGAGGCCACTTCAGCCAGCACCTCGCCGGAGGCCGGGTTGGTGGTGTGGAAGTACTCACTTCCGGCGACGTTTTTCCCGTTGATCCAGTGGTTAATCTTTTTCATTTTGCGGTCTCCTCACTGACAATTCGGTTTACCAGACGGCCTACGCCTTCCACTTCCACCACCACCTCATCGCCCGGTACCACGTCGGACAGCCCCTTCGGCGTGCCGGTGGCAATCATGTCGCCCGGTTGCAGGGTCATAAACTCGCTCAGATACGCAATCAGGAATGGGATGCTGAAGATCAGGTCTGCCGTGGTGCCTTCCTGACGCAGTTCACCGTTGACGAAGGTGCGCAGGGCTAAGTTGTGTGGGTCAGGAATGGCTTCTTTTGGCACCATGTTCGGGCTGATGGGGGTCAGCCCGTCGCGGCTTTTCACCCGCAGATTCGGGCGGTAGTAGTTTTCGAGATAGTCGCGGATGGCGTAGTCGTTGCACACCGTGTAGCCCGCCACATACTCCATCGCCTCGGCTTCGCTCACCTTGCGCGCGGTTTTACCGATGACCACCACCAGCTCGGCCTCGTAGTGCATATAGTCGATATTGTTCGGGCGCACCGAGGTCTGGCCGTCGCCGTTAAAGGTGTTCGGCGCTTTGATAAACACCAGCGGCTCGGTGGGCGGTTTGAAGTCCAGCTCACTGGCGTGGTCGGCATAATTCAGGCCGAGGGCAAATAGCGTGGCGTGCGGCGGCGTGCGTTGAGCGATGGCAACGTCGCGTTCATTGACCACCGGGTTTTCCAGCGGCGGGAAACCTTCCGCCAGAATGCGCACGCGATCGCCCGGGCGGATCTCCACCCGGCTTTGCGGGGTGCCGAGCAATATCGCATCACCGGGGTTCAGGGTAGCGAATTCGCTCAGGGCGCTCAGCAGTTCGGCGGCGTTGCGGTGCAGATCGGCCGTGTTCCAGTGGTCCGCTTCGCGACCGTTAATCTCGGTGATGATGGTCAGGTTATCGACGTTATCAACGGCGACAGGTTCGCCAAGCGGGCAAAATCCATCCCGGCATTTGGCCTTGATGGCCGGGCGGTAGAAGCTCTCTTCCGGCAGGCTCACCTCGTTGGCGAGCGCATACCCGGCGATGTACGCCGCCGCCTCTTCTACGCGTACCTTGCGGGCGGTTTTACCCACCACCAGCGCTACCGTCGCACCGCTTAACACGGTTTCTCCCTGTGGGAAGGGAATCGGTTCGCCTGCGCGGATAACGGTGTTATGCGGCTTGATAAACCACACCGCCGTTTTTGGCGGCGCGTTATAGGGAGCTTTTTCAAACGCTTCAGCCCAGGCTGTGCGCTGGCTTTGATGGTTTAGCGCCACGGCAAAAACAGTACCTTTCATTCCCATACTCCTCAGACCGGCTGTCCGGTTTTGATTTCATTAATATGTTAATGATCTGGTTTTATGCTTTTGCTGTTCGTTTCGCAATCAGAAGTGAATAATTTGTGATATGAATAACAATAAATTTACATTAATGAGTGAATATGCTTTTAAATCAATGCATTAAAAAAATGGCGTTGTTTCTGTTAGACTTTTTGAGTTAAAACGGGTTGTCTATAAAAGCATCTGTTTTGAATTGTTTACTTGTTAATGATGTAAGGGGAAGGTGATGCATGACTCATTAACCATCGCGCTGTTGCAGGCGCGTGAAGCGGCGATGGGCTACTTCCGCCCGATAGTGAAGCGGCATAATCTGACCGAGCAGCAGTGGCGTATTGTCCGCGTGCTGGCCGAGCATCCTTCCATGGATTTTCACGATCTGGCGTTTCGCACCTGCATTTTACGCCCAAGCCTGACCGGCATTCTGACGCGGATGGAGCGCGACGGTCTGGTGCTGCGCTTAAAGCCGGTGAACGACCAGCGCAAGCTGTACGTGTCGCTGACGAAAGAAGGCAACGCGCTGTACCAGCGTGCTCAGGCTCAGGTGGAAGAGGCGTACCAGCAGATTGAGGCGGAATATACGCCGGAGAAGATGAAGCAGCTCACGGCGCTGCTGGAAGAGTTTATTGAACTTGGAAACCGACATATTGCCGCGCGGGACGAAGAGTAAAAACCCTAAATTCCAGGATGATTTTCGTAAAGTTTTCCCTTTCCAGGCCGAAAATTCTGTATCTGTCTGAGGAAAGAGAAAACATGTTAAATCGTATCAAGATTGTCACCAGTCTCATGCTGGTTTTAGCGATATTTGGCCTTTTACAACTCACATCCGGTGGTCTTTTCTTCAATGCCCTGAAGCATGACAAAGAGAATTTCACCGTCCTGCAAACCATTCGCCAGCAACAATCCACCCTGAACGGTAGCTGGGTGGCGCTGCTGCAAACCCGTAATACCCTGAACCGCGCGGGTATCCGCTACATGATGGATCAGAACAACATCGGCAGCGGCTCAACCGTCAACGAGCTGATGCAGATTGCCTCTGCGTCTCTGAAACAGGCGGAAAAAAACTGGGCCGATTACGAAGCACTGCCGCGCGACCCGCGTCAGAGCGACGCTGCGGCGCTGGAAATCAAACGTAATTACGATATCTACCACGGTGCGCTGGCTGAGCTGATCCAGCTGCTGGGGGCAGGCAAGATCAATGCGTTCTTCGACCAGCCGACCCAGAGCTATCAGGATGGCTTTGAGAAGCAGTACGTTAACTACCTGCAACAGAACGACGCGCTGTATCAGACCGCGGTTGAAGACAGCAACAGCTCTTACCGCCAGGCGATCTGGGTGCTGATTAGCGTACTGGTTGCGGTGCTGGTGGTGATTGTTGCCGTCTGGCTGGGCATTCGTCAGGCGCTGATTTCACCGATGAACCGTCTGATTGACAGCATTCGTCATATCGCCAGCGGCGATCTGGTGAAGCGTATCGACGTGGAAGGTTCCAACGAGATGGGCGAACTGGCCGACTCCCTGCGCCACATGCAGGGCGAGCTGGTGCGTACCGTGGGTGACGTGCGTAACGGCGCGAATGCCATCTACAGCGGTGCGAGCGAAATCTCGATGGGCAATAACGATCTCTCATCCCGTACCGAACAGCAGGCTGCCTCTCTGGAAGAGACCGCCGCCAGCATGGAACAGCTGACTGCCACCGTGAAGCAGAACGCCGAGAATGCCCGTCAGGCGAGCAACTTGGCTCTGAGCGCGTCTGAGACCGCGCAGAAAGGCGGTAAAGTGGTAGATAACGTGGTGCAGACCATGCGCGACATCGCGGGGAGTTCGCAGAAAATCGCTGATATTATCAGCGTGATCGACGGTATTGCCTTCCAGACCAATATTCTGGCGCTGAACGCGGCGGTAGAAGCGGCGCGTGCGGGCGAGCAGGGCCGCGGCTTTGCGGTGGTTGCAGGTGAAGTCCGTAACCTGGCGCAGCGCAGCGCCCAGGCAGCGCGGGAGATCAAGAGCCTGATTGAAGACTCCGTTGGCCGCGTGGAAGTGGGTTCAACGCTGGTAGAAAGCGCCGGTGAAACCATGGGTGAGATCGTGAATGCGGTGACCCGCGTGACCGACATCATGGGCGAGATTGCGTCTGCGTCTGACGAGCAGAGCCGCGGTATCGACCAGGTGGGGCTGGCGGTAGCGGAGATGGATCGCGTGACCCAGCAGAACGCCTCGCTGGTGGAAGAGTCTGCTGCTGCGGCGGCGGCGCTGGAAGAGCAGGCGAGCCGTCTGACGCAGGCCGTTGCGGTGTTCCGTATTCAGCAGGAGCAGATGAAGGCGCGCGAGTTTGCCTCCGCGAAAAGCGTTACCGCACCGGTCGTGGCGCGTAAACCAGCGACCGCAGACGCGGGCGATAACTGGGAAACGTTCTGACGCTGTGCATTTTGCCGGGTGGCGGCTGCGCCTGACCCGGCCTACGGGATGGGTTTTTGTAGGCCCGGTAAGCGCAGCGCCACCGGGCGATACTACAGGGGCAGGCGCATGGCGCAGCGGGAACCATACGCTAAACCGTGCGCTGCCTCTTCTTCGCGTTTCTGGCGCAGCTCCGGCGTCAGCGTCGTCATCATTTCAAACCCCAGCCGCGCATAGAACGGCGCATTCCACGGGACATCACGAAACGTCGTTAACGTCAGCGAGTTCAGACCAAGACTGCGAGCATGCGCCGCGGCACGGGCAATTAACTGGCGTCCGAGACCGCGTCCCTGCCAGTCCTGATGAACAGAGAGTTCCACAATAAACAGCGACGATGGATGGGCTTCGGTGAGAATAAACCCCACCGGCCTGTCGTCTGCCAGCGCCAGCCAGCTTGATCCTCGCGCGGCATAGCCGAGGTGATCCTCAACGGAAATGACCTCGCCGTCGGCAAGCCAGGCCAGCTCAGGAACGTCGCGAAACCGCTGCCCGGCCGCACGTTCGATCGCGGGCAGGGCGGTAACGTCATCGCGGGTTGTGGGGCGAATAGTCATGTTCATGGCGGGAAGTATAGCCTGATCGACCGCTATTACTCCGAGCAGACCAGCACCGGCGAGTAAAAATTGCTGATCACCAGCGCCTTATGCGGCGTGCGCTCTATCGTCAGGAGCCTTTTTTTCCCCAGCGTCAGGCCAGCCACGTACTTTTCAAATACCCCCGGCGGCATGGCGTCATGGCTGAAGCGCTCCACTTTTTGAATGATAATTTCATACAGCGCTCCCTCAACGTGCCGCCATTTAAACATCTCCTGACGAGAAACTTCCCAGCTTTTCGGGGCATTCTCAAAGTTGCCGTTTAGCGTGATGTAGCCCGTTTTATCGGGGTGAAAACGCATGATGATCTCCCCGTCGAACGTGAACTCGTGGTTATCGCGCCTGTCGGAGAAGGTCAGATTTCCATCGCAGGCCACCGACAGCGGGGGCGTGTAGACATACCACGCCAGCGCGGCGCCCAGAAGCAACAGGTTAAGGACCAGTATTAGCCACACTTTTTTGTGTTTCATATCACCACTCGTAATAGTAAAGCGTACGACAGGCGCTGGCTTTATCGTGCGTGAGCGAGCACTGGGAAAGCACCAGCCGCCCTTCATGGCCGTAGAAAAGCGTTCTCTGAATGTGCATGTAAAAGATCGAATTTTTCAGGCACGGGAGATGACCGTCCTGCTGAAGGTTTTGCGCCAGGGCAATGGCCCTGTCGTGGAACACATCCGCCAGCGGCGTAAAGGTGTAGACCGGACACTTGCCGATATGGGTAAGCAGGTGAATGTCACTCTGTGGGGCATCGGGCTTAATGGCCGTTATCCAGACGCACAGCGCAATAATCGCCAGCGTGAACGCGCCGCAGAACAGCCGTTCCGGACGAACGCGCCATGCCGGTTTTGCCGTTTCGGCCGCTGGCGCCTCTTCCTCCAGCGTCGTCACCGTGACGTCCGCGCAGAGCATAAAGCCCGTTTTCGGCACCGTGACGATAAACAGCACGTCGGGAACCAGGCTGGCCAGCATTTTGCGCAGGATGCTGATGTACTGGTTTAACGAGTTGTTGGATCCATGAAGCCCGCGCCGATCCCAGACGTCATGAAGGAAAGTTTCCCGTTCGACAACGTTCCCGTGATGCTTCACCAGCAGCTTCAGGATGGTATTGGCCGTACAGGTGAGGATCTGCGCATCCTCTTCCGGCGCATTGACAGGAGTAATAATGCCGTCCTCGTCATTGTAAATGAGGGCGTCAGCAAGCAGGTATTTCATAAGGTGTTGTAATACAGACAGAGATATTCAATTAAAAAACAGGCATTACGTCTTAGTAAGCAGCGTTGTTGGTTATTTTAGCGTCACTGTTACCGATAACATTGATCCAGACGGTTTTTTGGTGAGGTTAATAAGTCAGTGTGACTATCACGTCATCAATGAACTCCCCCGTCCCGCTCAGGGGCTGGGCCGGAACCTCCCCGTATACGGTGAAGTTCTGCGTGCCGCCTGCGGGGTTGGTGACGTTCAGCGTATCGCCGCTGCTTCGATCGCCCCAGCGCTGCGTCGCGCCCGCATCCTGCCATAGTCCATAGCGCAGGCACTGGCCCTCATCGTTGCAAAGCTGCCGCCAGTCGCCGCTGGCATGATTGCCTTTCCCCATGGCAAGGGTGAATGCGGTACCGGCCGGGCAGCGCGTGGTGAGGGTTGCCGTCGAGCGCGAGGGGCGCAGCGTGGCGGTGCTGGTCAGGGTGCCGAAGTTAAGCGGCGTGACACGCTCTATGTAGCATCCTTCGCTGATTTCGGCCTGCGCATTGCTCCCGCCCTGCACCTGTTCCCCCTCCGCAGAGCCGTCAGCACAGCTTTGCAAGGCATCCTGGCGGGTGGTGCTGTGCCAGGCGATACGCAGGTTCATGTTGTAGTTGTAATAGTGGGTCGCAGGGAGCTGGCTTTGCCCCGCTGGCAGGGTGGCGATAAGCGGAAAACTGCCGCTGACGCTGGCGTTGCTTCCCGCAATGATGGTCTGCTGGATGAGATCCCCGCGGCTGGCGGGGCCTAACTCCTGCGATCGCGCGAGACCGTTAAGCAGTCGAAACAGCAGGGTGTACTGTTTTCCCTCCTGGTCGCCCGTCGAAAGCATCTGAAAGGGCGGGGCGTCGATGCTGCTCAGACAGACGTTGATATATTCTGCCGTGCCGTAGTTGTCGGCCTGACAGCTAAACTTTACCTCGGTGTGGGTCGAGGCTGCGTTACCCGCCACGACGTTGCCGAAGTTAATAACGGCGGGGGAGGTGATCCAGCACGCTGCCGCCATCGCCTTCATGGACAGCACAAGCAGCAACGTTAACAGCGTTTTTAATGACACAGTTGTTCTCCAATATTGATTACGGTTGACGAGGTGCGCGGGGCCGGAAGCGTGACCCGGCATTCGCCTTCACCGGTTTTCACCACCAGCTCGCCCGGCAGGGGCGGATCTTCAAGCCAGATAAACCCGTCGCGACCCACAATGGTGGCGCCGTGTGGCGTTGAAACGACGCTGCCCAGCGGCAGCGGCTGGCGGTGTCTGTCGACCAGCCGGGCCTGAACCGTCATGGCGCGATGGACGTTAAAATCGACTTTCACCGCGTTACCGTTGCCCGGTCTGGCATACATGTCGGTGACGGGGGCGATGACGTCGGGCGGCAGTTCCAGCGGATCGATGGTGACTTTGCTGTTGTGGTAGCGCGGCAGGTCGGTCAGCAGAAGGTATCCTTGCTCATCGGTTTCACCCGCGCGGCGGTTTTCCAGCATCACCGGTACATGCCCGATACCGCGCGTGGAGACCAGCGCCAGACCCTGCTGGCTGTAGCGTAAAGCGTGCAGGCTGTTGTCCAGCAGCGTCAGGCTGCCTTCGGCCGAGGCGTACTGGTTGCTCGCGTTAGCGCTCTGCTCCAGCCCGACGTGCCACTCTCCGGCGCGGCCAAGGTAGCCTGCGTCTGCATACCTTTCCCGGTTTTGGCCAAAGCCCTGCCCCAGCTGCCAGGACCAGCCGCCCGCCTGATTGTCTGGCTGGTGGCGATAGTCCATACGCGGCCTGTCCCGGCTGGCCTGAACCGAGAGGGTGTTCTGGCGGCCCAGCGGGACGGAGAGCATAAGCTGGACATTGCTCGACGCGTCCGTAAACGAGCGGGTATAGCTCAGCGTGGTGGAGAGATGTGCTGGCAGCGAGACGGACCATGAGGCATTAAGATAGCGCTGCCGGTTGCCCTGTATATTTTGCTGCACCCAGCCCGCCCCCAGCGTGCCGAAATGGGGAAATGCGTGGCTAACCCATACGCTATCGCTGCGTCTGACGGGCGCGGCCCCGCTCATGCGGGCGTTATCCGCGAATGCGGCGTCGGTGCGAACGGTGCTGGCGGAAAGCCCCGTCCCGCTGCCATTCCACTGCCAGCCGAGGCCCCACTGCATCCCCTTCCCGTAGGCGCTGTCGCTTAGGGCGATGTGCGGGCTAAGAATGCCCGCAGTGGGGGAGATCAGCCAGTCGGCGCCTGTACCCACGTTGCGCAGCTTTCGCTGCTGTTCCGTATGCAGCGCCAGCGTCAGCTGGTTATTCACGCCATAGCGCCAGCCGGCATCGAGCATCGGCGAGGCGGCATAGTCATCGGATCGCAGGGTATAGTTTTGCCGCATCCAGCCAATGTCCAGTGAACCGCTGCTAAGCCCCTCCGCCAGCATTCCCGGCGCGCCGTACAAATCGAGCTGAACGGTACGCCGCTGGCCGTTGATGTCGGTGATCACCACCTGCGCCTGCCCGCTGCCGGTAAAGGAAGGCAGGGTATCGAGCAGAAAATCACCCGGCGTTACCTGCTGGCTGCTCTGCTTAAGGCCGTCGATGTAAAGATCGACCGTTGAAGGCAGGATGGCCGTGTCGCTGTAGCGGCTGCGCGGTTCGGTGTTGAGTTGCGGATTAAGCTCAAAATTGCGCGCCCAGTGCAGCCCGCCGAAGCGGACCTGGCGGCTCCAGCGCGTGCCGGTGGTGATGCTGTCCCCCAGCGCCAGGCTGGTCAGCGAGTCTGCGTTATCCCGCTGCCAGCGGGTTTCAAGACGCGTGTGGGTGGGGCGACCCGCGCTGTTTTCCTCCCCCGCATGGCTGGAAAAGCTGCTGCTGAACAGGCCGGGCAGCGGCCCGGAGGCGGACAGCGTGGTTTGCGCGTTAAGCTGGCGTTTTCCCTCGGACTCGCTGGCATAGAGGGCGTACCCGAGGGTAAAGGCAGCTGATGGGCTGCGCTTCAGGATAGCGGTACTGCGAGGGAGGCCTCCCGAACGTTACGTGCTGCTGACCCTCAAGCGCCTTCGCCTCGGCGTTGATAGTCACCTGCTGCGAAAGCACGTCGAGGCTGACCTTCAGGCCCGGCAGGGACGTCAGTTCAACCCACTCGCTGCGGCCTTCCGGGGCGCGAAGCCCCAGTTTTGCGATATCGCTGCGGCCAATCCACAGGGCATCACCCGCAACGCGGCAGGCCCACAGCTCACCGCGCGGGGCGTGGTTAACGGTAATGGCCAGCCACTGAACGGCGTCGACGGGAGATTCAGCCCGGGCTGCTGACAGAATGAGCGGTAGCCAAAGCAGGAGCGCGAGCAGCGAGCGGACGCAGGGGGATCTGGCTGGCATGGCGATCGTCATTGATGTAGGCGCGTAACGCGCTGAGCGAGTGGCGGGGAGTCTGCTTGAGCGGTACAAGCGCGGTCTGGCCCGGCAGAACATAGCCCGCCAGCCCTTTGACCGATCCGGCAACCTGCCCGCTGGCCGTCAGAACCTGAAGGTGGCTGAGGCGAATATGGCGGTTTCCGGCGTTATAGCAGCGAAGCGTTGCCGGAATTTCGGCCTGTTCGCAGCTCAGGACATCCTGGCTGAGGGGCGTTGTCTGGCTTCCGGCTATAAAGACCGGAATCGAGTAACGCAGCAGGAAGTGAACGGCGCTGGGGTTGGCGGCACGGGACGCGGCGTCTGGCAGCTCATCGATGACCAGCCGGTAGCTTTGCTCCTGTTCATGCGCACCCGGCTGCATCACGATAATACGCACCAGCTGCTGCTGGCCCGGCGCCAGCGAGGTCATCGCCGGGCTGCTGACGACCTTTTCGGTTGCTTCCAGAACATCCTTGCCTTTTTTCTGGGACCATTCGTACACCCGTATCTGAGCGTGGATGGCCGTTTTCCCACTGTTCGTGAGGTAAACGGCCGTGGCTCGTTGGCCGCTCTGCATGTCGAGCGTCACGGGCGCGACCTGAAGCGTGGCGGCCAGCGCGTACCGTGACAGCAGCGCCAGCATCATGAACCAGATAATGAAGCAGGGAAGAAAGCGACGCACGATCAGTACTCCAGGTTTAAGGTTACATCGTCGCTATAGGTACCCGCCTGGGCGGTCGTCAGGGCGCCTGCGTCAATCACGCCATATAGCGTCTCTTCCTGTTTCATCCCGTTGCCGGTATCGGTGAGCCCTTCGGTGCCGGTGATTTGCGTCTGTTTGCCTTCGTCAGCAAACAGCTTCCACGCAATCTTTTGTGCGCCCGTTTCGCCGTTTTCCGGCTTCAGCCAGAAGGTGCCGTTCTCACTGCTGTCACTGCTGGTGGCGGAAAGGGTGAACGGCGTACCGTTGGTGCAGACGATATCGACCTGCGTTCTGGCCTGAATTTCACCCGCTTCGTCCGTACCGTGGCGCGAGAAGTTAAGATCGTTGGCGTTGAGGGTACAGGACTTAACCACTTCCAGTGAGACGTGCATCGTCGCGCTCGCGGTGCTGTTGTCTGCGGCGATAGCAGCGGCAGGAAGCAGGAGAACGGAACAACATACAGCTGTGGGAATAATTCTCATGATTGTATTTCCTAACGTGATTAACGGTGCATTGACAAAGAAAAGGACTGAGCGTCCAGCAGGCAGAGCTTTCGATGAAACTCCGCCAGGGGGGGGCTGCAAAACAGGACGATGACCTGATAGCCAGCGTTAACGATACCAGGCGTCACGGTCTTCCCCACAGGTAACCCTGACCGTAATCGGCCGCGCTGGAGCGGGCCAGGGCGAAATCACCCGCGGTTTCGATGCCCTCTATCAGCACCTTGCTGGCGAGACGTTTGCACTGGCGGGTGAGTTGTAAAAACTTTTCCCGCTCGGTGCGTCCGTCCCAGAAGGTATGCTTGTCAATTTTTACGCCGCAGAAGCGGATCTGGCTGGCAAGCAGGTCGGGAAGAATGTCTTCGCAGACATCGTCGGCCCACACTTCTATTCCCCACCGATGCAGCGTGGCGATGCACGTCCGCAGGGCCCGGCTTTGCGTATCGTCAAGATGTACCAGCCTGTAAAGATCGGTGACTTCGACAGCAAGCCTCTCCGGGCTGGGCGTTTCTTCTTTCAGCCTGTCGAGGAAGTCCGTTTCCAGCAGCAAATCTGTCGTCGCGTTGAGATAATATTTGTCGCCCGCTTCGCAGAACATGGCATGACGAAGCTGCGCAAAGAAATGCGCTTTACGCTGCGTCGCGGGCATCGAGCAAAAATAGTCTTCGAGATCGACGTGAGGCAGTGCCGTGGACAATACCTCCCAGGCAATCACGTGTTCGCTGCGCAGTGCCCGGATGGATTCGAACTTATAGCCGGTTAGCATGATAAAAGTGCGTAACGCTCCGTGGTAAATTCAGAAGCTGCACATTTTATGGATTGTGATTTTGGCGGGGTATTTATAAATAAAAAACGCTTATATATAGTGTTTTTATCTAATTTATAAGCGTTATAAAGGATTATTTAATTTCATAAGCGCCCGGCAGGAAGCCGGGCGCTGCGCGCATTACCCGTTGTTTTTGACGATTTTGATTTCCACCATGCCGATCCCCAGCTTGCGTGGAGAGTGACCGAGAATATTCCCTTCGTTAGTGGACTGTGGATCGGGCGGCACAATGACCAGCGTATTGCTGCGCGAAGGATTATCGAAATGCAGCGTACTGGTGGTGACGTCATTGCTCAGCATCAGTGTCTGTTCTTTATCACCGACGCGCACCGGAATAGGGCGGTTTGCATTGGGGCCAAATGCCCTGGCGGTGATCACCAGATCAAATTTCTCCGGTAACGGCTGGGTATACTCAATTTTCACCTCGTCACCTAACTGTGCGTTAGACCAGCGCCCCCAGGATTCAGGCCGTGAAATACCGCTGAACTGCTTCACCTCTTCCGGCGCACCGGCAACGTTAAAGATAAAGCTGTCTGCTTTGTAGCGAATGTCGTTATCGACGATTTTCAGCAGGTCAACGTTGCGCTGATAGCGTGCGGTATCAATCACCGTGTCTTTAAAGGCGGTTTTCCCCTGCCACTGCGGTTTGTCAACGTGTTGCACGGTCTGCTCACCGCCGAGTTGTCCCTGAGAGACGCACCAGTCGGTGGACAGCGACAGCGATTGCGACCAGAGCTGGCCCATTTTGTAGCACCTGTCGACCCAGACGAAATTATCGCGCGGGGCAAATTCCGCCAGCTGGAAGCGCAGTGGTGCGGAGTATTCGCTTTCCGGCAGCGGCTCGACGCGGTTATCCGACACGCGCAGCAGCAGTGGCAGGCGGAAATGGCTGCCGGAGAACGCGATCATTTTTTTATCCTGATCGATGGTGAAATCTTTAATCGCTTTCGGGAAGTTCCACAGACGGATGATATCCGGCTTCCATGCGAGGATTTTTTCCTTCATGTTGAGGAAGATTTCCGACAGGGACTGGCCCGACAGCGTGCTGCGGCCCAGTCCAATAAAGTTATCGCCCCCCAGAATATCCAGCACGGTCGCGCCGTTATCCATCGAGTTACGCTTAGCGGCAATGACCTCCTGCTGCGGTTTATCGCCGCGCAGCACAAAGAACAGATTGCTGCGATCCTGCTTATTCAGCTCATCCCAGGCGCTGTTTTTCATCGCCAGATGGTCAGACGACACGACGATGACCGTATTTTTAAAATAAGGCGAGGCTTTGATTTTCTCTATTAACGCCGCGATATGCTCCTGGCTACAGGTCACGGCGCTAAAGGACTTGTTGTTTTGACCGTCAATGTCGTAGCGCTGACGTTTACAGGTGCGCGATACGAAACCATCCGGGTGGTGCGTGTCGACGGTCAACGCAAACAGCGAGAAGCGTTTACCGGCGCGGGAAAGTTCCTCGAATTTCTTCCAGGTTTCATCCAGAACGGTATCGTCGTAAAAGCCCCAGTCATTGCGGTAAGCCGGATCGGCGACGGTGGTTTTCAGCTCTTCGGAACCATACAAGTGATCGAAACCGTGGGATTTCAGGAACACATCTTTCCCGGCAAAGCGCAGGTTAGCGCCCTGCATAAAGTAGTTTTCATAGCCCGAGTTTTTCAGGATATCACCAAGGCAAATGTTTTGCGGGAAGAAGCTCGACATCGAGGCGGAGGCGTTACCTTCAAACGGAGCGAACAGCGGAATGCCGCACTGGGAGGCCACCATCCCGGCGATGGTGTAATCCGTGCCGGGTAACTGCATGGTGTGGCTGAAGTCGAGGCCCTGGTTTTTCAGCGCGCCAAGCTCTGGCGTCAGGTTCGGGAACGCCTCGTTGTCAAAATAGGTGCGTTCCAGACTCTCACCGTAGATGTAGACCAGGTTAAGTTTGGGGTTATCGATTTTTTTCGCTGGCTCTTTGTAGTAGGCCACGAAGTCCGGATCGCCATCGCGCGACTGGGATTTTACCAGCTCGGTAATTTGATGAAATGCCGGGCTGGCATCCACCGAGGCCAGCGCCAGGCACAGCGCCAGCAGGCTGTAGCCATGATGATGCGGACGGTGACGGCGACGGCGCAGGACCCAGGCCAGCGCGGCGAAAATGCCCACCAGCGCGACCACCAGCCCCAGACCCGGAAGGATGTACTTACCCACACCAGCGCCGGTCAGGCTGTTGGTCAACGTGTAAAGCACCGCGTCGTTAATACCGTCGCCGGTAAAGTAATCGCTGGCATATAACGTAATGTTTAGAACAATAAAAATGCCGAGCACCACCAGGGTGGCCACAAACCACCAGGTGTGACGACCAGCTTTCCAGGCATAAACGCCGATGGAAGCCAGGAAAAGGACAAGGGACATTAACTCTGACAACAGCCGATCCTCATCATGCCGGACGCTTAGCCGGCTAATTGCTTATTTTTTGGGTAATACAATGTAATTGCGATGTCGCTTAGCTGCAATTTTAGTGTCACGAAAGTGTGCTGTTGTTAGGATTTGGTTTATAAAATCGGATTTTTGAATACAGTCGCATCGTGGCATACGGACGCTGAAGTGGTGGCAAGGGGTAAAAAAACGCACTTCACGCCGCGGGGTAAGACTAACGCGATAAACGCGGCGTGTTGTGGCAGAAAATGGGGGACGATCAGGAGAGGAAATTAACGCCTTGTTTCAGCACCAGATCGCAGGCTTTCGTTTTCACCTGTTTCGCCAGAGATGAATTTCCAAGGGTGCTGAGGTTAAGTTGCTGGCCATTTTGCGCGTTCAGCAGGCCCTGAATACCGTCCATATAGTTGGTATCCGCCTTCTGCTCCTGGGTGTCCAGACCCAGTTTACCCAGCACCTGGTTCTTGATGTTTTCGGTATCGGTGACGGAAGCCAGCTTCTGCTTCGCACAGTATTCCAGAATACCCGCCGCGTTGTTCATCGTTCCGGCGCTCAGGCTTTGGGAGCTGTTACTCAGCAGGCCGGTGAGGGACGAGGCGGACAGCCCGCCCTGAGAAGTACCGCTCTCTTTGGTCAACTCACTTGCTGCGCTGGAGAGCGACTCCTGCCATGATGCGGCCTGCGCTGCGCCAGTCACCAGCAGAGCGCCAGTAAAGATGCTGATAAAAAACTGTTTTTTCATAATGAATTACTCAACAAGGTCCGTTTTGGGCCAGAAGTGGGTTCAGTATATACCTCTGCTCTTCTGGCGCTCCCTGGAAATATCTTAATACTCTTTGCCGGTGACGCGACTGCGATAGCTGTCCCAGTCGAAGATGACATACAGGCTATTACCCAGCTTCATGCGATCCATCACCCGCTCGCCAAGCAACCGGGTCATCTCGTCGATATTGTGGTTCGTCAGCATACCGGTGGGACGTTTTGATGACGAACGGCGATCGACAATCTGGTTGATGATCACTTTCTCGTAGCGGGATTCCGTCTGGACGCCGATCTCGTCGATGACCAGCAAATCCACGTTACTTAAATCATTCAGCAGCTGTTCTTCACTGGTTTCGCGGTTGCTGAAGGTGTCCTTCATGGCGGACATAATATCGGCCACGGTGATAATCAGCACTGACTTCCCGCGCAGCAGCAGCTCGTTGCAGATAGCGGCCGCCAGGTGATTTTTCCCGGTGCCGGGTTTACCGCTAAAGATGAAGCTGGCGATGTTGCCGTCAAATTCATCCACATACTGGCGCGCCTGGTTAAGGGCGTTCATCTGCCCCTGTGACTCAACCTTGTAGTTCTCAAAGGAGCAGTTCTGGTGCAGAGGGCGAATGCCCGAGCGGTTAAAGGTGCGCTGCATTTTCATCGCACGGTTCTCGCGGGCGAGGGCCGCCGCGCGGATTTCACCCTGCTCTTTTTGCCACGCCAGCAGCTCTTCACCGGTGGTGAAGGCGGGCTTCACGTTGGCGGGCATCATTTTCTGCAAACGTTTCATCAGGTCGCCGACGTTTTTCATTTTGCACCTCGGAATCCATCAGGAATTTTTTTGTCCGGTTCTGAAAAGGCATTGATATCACGTTTTGGCTGGCCGTTGTTGCTGGCGCGGTTGATTTGCAGACTGCGCGCAAGCTTTTGCTGCCACTGAACATGGTGGAATACTTTCCCTTCAGCCTGCCAGTAAGCGGTAAAGGCCGCCAGCTCTTCCGGTGTCGCGGGCTGCGAGAGGGCTATTCCCCATAATGCCGCCTGCCGCTGAAAATCGGCGTCCGGCTGCCAGCCAGCGTACATGGGAAATTTCCCCATTGGGATGGCCACCGGGGCACTGGTGGGTTCGTCAAAAAACTGATTATCCAGCATGACATCGCTCGCCGGGCGCGACAGCTTCGCTTCAATCTCCAGAAGCTGCGCCAGACGTTCCGGCGTGACCGCGTAAAACGCCGGGGCGTTGTCGGCAAATACCGCGAGCGTGCCGCCTTCGGCGTGCGTCAACACACCGCGAGGATCGCGCATAAAGGCATCAATGCCAGCAATGCTGGTGGTCAGGATTCTGGAGGACATAACACTTTCTCTACTGATTACTACGGGCGTGATTGAGGGTTATGGTAGCACAGAGAGAGGGAAGGAAAGCAGAGGATTTCCCCGGCGGCGTTACGCTTACCGGGGCTATCATCACAGGCGTTGTTACGCGATGATGTTCAGCGTCACGTCAATATTGCCGCGCGTTGCGTTAGAGTACGGACAGACGATATGCGCCGCATCCACCAGTTTTTTGGCTTCCGCTGCGTCCATTCCTTCAACGTGGATATTCAGCTTCGCTTCGATACCAAAACCGGTTGGCAGCGGGCCAATTCCTACTTCGCCTTCAATAAAGGCGTCTTTTGGCAGAGCGAATTTGTCACGTGCCGCCACGAACTTCATTGCGCCCAGGAAGCAAGCGGAGTAGCCCGCAGCGAACAGCTGTTCAGGGTTGGTGACTTCTCCCCCCATGCCGCCCATCTCTTTTGGCACACCCAGTTTGACATCCAGAACGCCATCGGAAGAGGTGGCGCGGCCATCACGGCCTCCGGTTGCTTTGGCTTTGGCAGTGTAGACAACTTTTTCTAAAGACATGGCAGGTTCCTCATCTTACGTTTTTATACGCTATTAAATAGCGCACGATGTATTAAGTTAAAAGCGGACGCGTAAAGTATAGCCTTACGCGCGATGCAGCTGTTGGCGCAAAAGTTCGAGCTGTTGCTTGAGCGCCAGCAGGGTGTCGGTATCACACTGCGCTGCACAGCCCACGGCGTGTGGGATCGCCACGGCCTGCTGTTGCAGCTCGCGACCCGCCTCGCTCAGGGTGACGGCGACCTGACGCTCATCCTGACGGGAACGCTGGCGGAAGATCAATCCCGCACTTTCCAGGCGTTTCAGCAGGGGAGTCAGGGTGGCGGAATCCAGGAACAGCCGCTCGCCAATGTCTGACACCGTAATATCGTCCTGCTCCCACAGCACCAGCATCACCAGGTATTGCGGGTAGGTCAGGTTAAGCGGCGCCAGCAGTTGCCGGTACAGCTTGTTAAGCGCCAGGTTTGCCGAATAGAGGGCAAAACAGAGCTGGTTATCCAGCAGAAGCGCGTGGGTGGTGTCGTTCGTTTTTGCGTCCATGAAATGAATATAGATAGCGCACGATACAATTGCAAGCGATTTTATTACACGCGTGGACGTTTGCGGTAAAGCCATAAGCCGGGGATCGACAGGCCGATGGAGAGCGCGCCCACAATCGACGAGGCTTTGAGGAAGTTGCTCAGGAGCAGGATCATCTGAGGCTCGCTGTAGCCAAAGTGGCTGATTTTTACGGCGGAGATCATTGCCGTATAGGCTGAAATGCCCGGGAACATCGGGATCACCGCCGCCACGGTGAACACTTTCGGGTGCGCCAGATACCAGCGGGACCACTGAATACCGATGCTGCCAACCAGCATGGAGGCGATAAATGTCGACCACTCGATATTAAAGCCCGACGTCATCATGACCATACGTGAGCCGTGACCAATGGCACCCAGCAGCGCACACCAGGGTAATGCACGCTGCGGGACGTTAAACACCATCGCAAATCCAACGGCGGGAAGGGCTGCCAGGAGCATGTCCTGCGCCAGTGCGAGCAGAAAATCGATCACGCCCATCCGCGTAACCCCCAGAGCGTCATGGCCATTACCACCCCGATACAGGTCGCCAGTGTCAGCAGGCTGGCTATCGCCCAGCGCGCCAGACCGGTGTTGATGTGGCCTTTAAACATATCAGCGACGGCATTGATTAAGGGAAAACCCGGCACCAGCAGCAATACGCTGGCGGCCATCGCCACAGTCGGCGTGCTGGCGAAAAAGGGCTGGCGCAAAAGCAGGCCGGATACGGTTGTCGCCACAAAAGCCGTGATGCAGAAGTTAATTTGCGGATGTAACTGCCTGTGCGTCAACAGCTGGCGAACATACATCGCGATGCTGCTGGCAAAGAAAGTCACGACAGCGCCGTCCCAGCCGCCCGCGTTGAGCTTGCAGAAGCAGGCGCAGGACAGTCCCACCATCAGCACAACCAGCCAGCGTGGATACCGGAGAGGTTTGATTTGGCTGAAGCGTTTCTCTATCTCCCGGAGATCGAGCAGCTTGTGTTCGGCAAGGATCACGATGTGCTGCACTTCCGTCACGACGTGCATGTTAATGCCGCGGTCATGATTTTTACGGGTGGAGGTCAGGCACTGTCCGTCTTTAATGGTGGTCAGCACAATTGCATTTGACGAGATGGAGCTCTCAACGCTGTCCATCCCCAGCGCCAGCCCCAGACGTGTGGAAAGTTCTTCCACGAGGGCGCTTTCTGCCCCGTGCTGTAAGAGAAAAAGCCCGCACTGAATACATAGCCGCGTGGTAGCACGTTGCGTAGACCGATCTGCCTGCATGAAACGCCCTGAAGAGAAGAGAGATTGCTTACTTTTAACACAAAGTGCGGGGGCCTTTGCGCTGGGCCAGATCAACATTTGTGCGATCAGTTGCGTGACCAGCACGGCGAAAGCGTCATTTTTATTTATTTAATGAATGTGTGATGGGAATTTATAAAAACAATGTATTAAGTATTTCTAATTTCATATTTTCGATCTTTTCACGCAATGTGAATTAAATTCTTGTAGTCTTTGTGCGATATTAAGACTGTATTGGGCGTTTCATAACCCATGTGACATTTCTACTGGTTTACGAATATTAAGGCGTTTTGTACTAAGGAATACAAACGTGTTTAATCTCGTAGGGTTAGTTCGTTCTTAAATAATGAATTCATGACATGGAGGGTCTATGTTGCCATTGAATGGTAAACACGGAGTTGTGATTAGTAGAGTACCGGTTATGCAAAATGGGTTAGGTAGCGTCATGTCGCGTCACTTTCCCGATTTTGAGATAACGTATTGCCGTTCGATGCAGGAGTTGACGCTACTACAGTTGCGTCGCGCTGGGGTCGTTATTGCCGATATTTCGGGTGAGTATCGCAATCCTCGCGGCACGCTTGAGCAATATTATGGATTAATGAATCAGTATCGGGATATTCACTGGATATTCCTTGTCTCGCGTCCCCTTTATCCGCTTGCAGTAGAGCTTCTTATGCGTCCGGAAAGCACGCTGCTTTCGGATATGGAACCCATTGAAGGCGTTATTAACGCTATTCGCGCGGGCAGTGAGCGTGCCGAGCGAATAAGCCAGACGTTATTAATACCGGAAACGCCCGATATTGAAGAGGAGAGTGAGCAAATGATTGCGCTCACCCACTCTGAGCGCAAGGTGTTGCGTTTGCTAGGTAAAGGTTGGGGGATCAACCAAATTGCCACGTTACTGAATAAGAGTAATAAAACGATCAGTGCACAGAAAAACAGTGCAATGCGCCGCTTATCACTTCGCAGTAATGCCGATATGTACGCGTGGATAAGCAGTACCCAGGGAATGCGAGAACTCAGTTTAATGTCGGCTTATGGAGAGTTTGAGGAATGGAAAAGACCACTGCAACAAGACATATCGCCGTCATCGAAAGCTGCTCAATGAGCGCTGTAGGGCTGAAGCATCTTTTTGCGATGCCCGCCCTGAGCCATTACCAGGTGCACCTGTTTAGCAGATTCGATAGTTTTAAAGTCGCGCTCTCGGATATCTCATTCTATGCGGTTATCTATTCATTGTCTGATGAGCGTGAGGAGCGGAGAAACTGTCTGGCCTGTTTACGGGATCTCACCTTCACCCACAGCGACGTCCAGCGTATCGTGCTGGCCTCTGATGAGATGGAGGCGAGGCTGGTCAGCCATCTTTCGCCTTCTCGCTTGCATGGGATAATCAGTAAATCGGTTCCGCTAAAGCAGTTAATGGAGGGGCTGGAGACATTACTCAGCGAAACGCATCAGGTGAATGACAACATGTACAATCACTGGTGTGTGAGCCAGAATCGCATGCTAAGCCCGACCGAAAGGGCGATACTGCGTTATATGTCATCGGGTTTTTCAATCCCTGAAATTGCGGCACAGCTTGAACGCAATATTAAAACCATCCGGGCGCATAAGTTTAATGCCATGGTAAAGCTGGGCGTCAATTCTGACGTGGGATTACTGGATGCGGCGGATATTCTGGCGCATCTCCCTGCCCGTGAAGTCCGTCGTTCCGCTCTCACCGTTCCTTCATTTTCTTAGCATAAAGTGATGCGCCAGAGTTCTTCTGGCGCAACGTTCAAATGCAGACATCCACCCATTTTGCTGCGGTCAGTTCCGCCATTCTGTCGGGCGATATACGCACCGCACTGTGGATGGCGCCCGCTGCGGGTAACACTTCCGCGTACTGTTTTAATGTGATGTCACAGTAAACAGAAAGCGGATTTTCCAGTCCGAACGGGCAGACGCCGCCAACAGGATGACCCGTCAGAGTGACTACCTCATCGCTGCTGAGCATGCGGGCTTTTGCGCCGAATGTCTCTTTGAGCTTTTTGTTATCCAGACGCGCATCGCCTTTTGCGACCACCAGAATCACGTCATTTTTGATTTTCAGTGACAGCGTTTTGGCAATCTGGCCGGGTTCAACGTTGTGCGCGGCAGCAGCAAGGGCAACAGTCGCTGTGCTTTGGTTAAGCTCAATGATCTCTATATCCGGAGCGTGTTCGGCGAAAAACTGCTGTACAGACTGCAAACTCATTGATTCCTCCTGACAAATATCCTGCGTAATCTGTCATAAGAATTTAGTCGCTGTAAATATCCCTTAAGTAACAAATATCCGCCGGGGGCGTTTTCTAGATCGCCTTCACATTCACAGAAACCGGTTACAGTAACCGGTTGCAGAGCGTGATGCAGAGATTAATACTAAGTGTGTAACTTCCCCTGTATCTAATAATAAGAGCTAATTATGAAACCATTCCGTTTGAGCAGTACCGCTGGTACACGATCCGGCAAGGTTGTGACGCTGATGTATGGAACAACGTGTGACGTGAGAGCGTCCGAAACGAACGTCTGACAGGAGATCTGCTATGTCTGCCAACCATGCTGCATTTAATCTGATTTTCCGCTTCGTTGAAAATTATGTCAGCCCTATTGCCGGGCGCATCTCTTCCCAGCGTCATGTCATGGCTATTCGTGACGGGTTTATCTCAGCGATGCCGTTTATGATTGTGGGTTCGTTTTTATTAGTGTTCGCTTATCCGCCTTTTTCGCCTGATACCACCTGGGGTTTTGCTCGCGCCTGGCTGGATATGGCGAAGCAGTTTGAAGGTCAAATTCTGACGCCGTTTGATATGACGATGGGGGTGATGTCCCTTTATATCTGTGCGGCTATTGCCTACAACCTGGGCAAACATTACGTTAAAACCCATCAGCTGGATCCCTTCATGTGCGCCATGCTGTCGCTGATGGCGTTCCTGCTGGTAGCCGCCCCGAAAACCAAAGGCGCTTTACCGGTCGATAGCCTTGGAGGGACCGGTATTTTCACCGCGATTCTGGTGGCGATCTATTGCGTTGAGATGATGCGTTTCCTGAAAGCGCACAATATCGGGATCCGCCTGCCAGACCAGGTTCCACCGATGATCAAAAACTCGTTTGACCTGCTGATCCCGGTGCTGGTGGTGGTTCTGACGCTCTATCCGCTGAGCCTGCTGATCCAGTCGCAGTTCGGTATGCTTATCCCACAGGCCATCATGTCGATATTCAAACCACTGGTCTCTGCGGCTGACTCGCTGCCTGCGATCCTGCTGGCGGTGCTGATTGGCCACCTGCTGTGGTTTGCCGGGATCCACGGCGCAGCGATTGTCTCCGGGATGCTGCAAATGTTCTGGCTGACTAACCTCGGGGCGAACCAGACCGCGCTGGCGGCGAGCCTGCCTTTGCCACACATCTTTATGGAAGCCTTCTGGACGTTCTTTATTGTTATCGGCGGATCGGGGGCGACGATGGGGCTGGTGTTCTGCTATCTGCGTAGCCGCTCCGCACACCTGCGCTCCATTGGACGTCTGAGCGTGGTGCCAAGCATTTTCAATATCAATGAACCGGTGATTTTCGGTACGCCGATTGTGATGAATCCGGTGTTCTTTATTCCTTTCCTGCTGGCGCCGATGGTCAATGCGGTGCTGGCATGGGCAGCGATGAAATTTGATCTGATTGGCCGCGTGATTTCCGTTGTGCCGTGGACGGCACCGGCTCCGGTTGGTGCCGCCTGGGCGCTGGGCTGGGATTTCCGGGCAGCCATCCTGGTGCTGGTTTTAGCCTGCGTCTCCGCCATTATCTATTTCCCGTTCTTCAAGGTGTATGAGAAACAGTTGCTTCAGCAGGAAGCGGAAGAAGCACAGCGTAATGGGGAAGAGGAAAATCAGCAGGTCGCTTAGGTAAAAGCAAAACGGCAACGCAGGTTGCCGTTTTAGTGTTTGTTCCCTCGCCCTGCGGGCTGAGGGCAACAGGCCGGGCCAGACTACTTAAGCGTGCAATCGCCGCACTGCTGAACATCCGGCAGACGGTAGCGCTGACAGCAGGTACGACGTACCAGCAGTCCCTCACGCGGCACCACGGTGCGGTAAAGAGGGTTATCCCGTCCATCCGACAGCTGTCTGGCAAAGAAACAGCTCTGACGCAGCGCATCGACTTTCTCGTCGCCGAGCAGCGGCTTCATCTCCGTTAAATACCAGTGGATAAGATATCCGGTATTACTCCAGATCAGTTTGCCGTTGATCTCACCCGTCGCTTCCAGCGCATCGATAACCGGAACCAGCGCGCTTGTGATCAGCCGTTCCATACGCGCCTGGGCTGACAAATGCATAGCGCTCGGATCTTCATGTACATCAATCCAGAAACAGGCGGCGCGCCCGGTCTCATGAAATTCGACGTGGAAATGTTCCGACGAGAGATCGAGCATGGTCTCCTGGGTCAACAATGCCAGCATCACTGGCGGTACCATCAGACCGATATACCACTGTGCCCAGAGGGAAAGCAGCGGTTTGTTTTCCCGCGTCAGCGTCGGTTGGTTACGATAAATGTGGTCGGAATAGGTAGCCAGCAGTGACCGCAGCTCGGCAGGTCGTTGCCACTGAGTCAGCGTCAGCGCATGATGCGGGGGCGCTTCATCCAGTTTGATGAAATCCAGCAGATGGGCGCGTGTTACGGCGATTTTTTCCCGAATGGCATCCGCAAGCGTCGTTTCCCCGGCGGAGAGTGGAGCTCGCCAGAGTAGAGGCTCAACGATGTGTGCAGTACGAGTCGCCATAGTGTGGATTACAAATCTAAATGATAATGATTGCCAATCCTAACTATAGATAAAACCGAGCGCAAGCGTTTTATACTGGCGCTGTGAAGGCGGTTTCAGGCGGTATGAAGCTCGTCGCTCAGCAGAATGCTGTTGCGTCCCATATGCTTGGCTTCATAGAGAGCTTTATCGGCTTTCGCCAGCGCACCCTCAACGTCTTCTCCTTCGAACATGGCGATGCCAATGCTGATAGTCACGTTAGTGGCGACGCTTTCGTTAAACATATGGGGGATTTTAAGATCGTAAACCTTCTGACGTATGCGCTCTGCCGTCTGGCGTGCTTGCTCCAGCGGGATGTTACTCAACAGCACCATAAATTCTTCCCCGCCAAACCGGGCGACAACATCGCGTGAGCGTACGGCGTCGCGGATCGCAGCCGAGACTCTGATTAAGGCCTGATCGCCCATCATATGGCCGTAATGGTCGTTGTAGGCTTTGAAATGGTCGATATCCATCAGCAGCACGAAGTGCTCGCCACCGTCAGGTCTGGGGAGATTCTCCAGACGGCTTTGCAGCCCGCGACGGTTATATAAGCCGGTGAGCGGATCCATCATGCTGAGATCGGTCAGGGTTTCGCGCTCTTCCAGCAGTTCGGAAAGCAACTCCTGGGCGAAACGGTCATTGCGCCGTTGAAGTACATGGTGAATACCAATGGCGACCACCGGCAGCGCGAAAAAATAGACCATTCTCAGCCAGTTTTCGGACGGGCTAAGCCACAGGCAGGAGATAAAAGCGGGAAAGGAATGTAGCGTAAAGGCTTTAATATTACTGGCAAACGCCAGAGACCCTATAAAAAGCACTGTTAATAGCGCCATCATTAAATAGGTCGGCTGATCGTGCGTTATTAAGAGAAATTTTGAGACGATCTGCCAGGCCCATAAAAGCCCAAAAATAGCTGAAACAACAGGGATATTTATTTTTCGCGTGCTGTTTTTCCAGTGCCAGATAAGTAAGCCTGTACTGATAGTCAGTACGGCAATCAGGGGAACTGATAACACACGTACGGAATAAAGGGGGTTTGTTACCGAGAACAGTGCTGATGCGGCATTCAGAAATAAAAACAAACGTAAAGATAGCTGATATTTCTTGTTGACCAGAGACAGCCAGGATTGTGATGTCATATGCGTGCGTTTTTATTAAAACTCAATTAAAACAAGGAGCAAGGTGTTGTTATGTAATATTGGGCGCTTCAAAATTGAATTTTTATTATCAGAAAAACTTTATAGAAAGTTAACAGGTGGGCAATTTATCACCTTACACATTCTCTGTCATTATGGGAAAGCACATGCTGGCGCAATTTCTTACGTCGCATACTGACAAGTGATAATTACTATCATATGATATTGGTTATCATTATCAGTGCGAGAGGTGAAACCATGTTGAGCAAAGCGCTGGGAAGTGGGTGGGGGATATTGCTGCCTGGTTCCATCATCGGTGGATTAATGTTTGCCGATCTTCCCATTGATGTCTGGAAAGCAATGATTGTCTCAGGGTTGCTGGTGACATCCGCGATGATCTGGCACAAACAGTTACGGCACTACGTGCTGCTGCCGTCATGCGTTGCGCTAATCAGTGGACTGCTGGTGATTCTGATGAGTTTGAAATAAAAGGGAAAACAAGAGGTACTGCTGAAGGGATGTAAGATAATTGGTGCGAGGGGGGGGACTTGAACCCCCACGTCCGTAAGGACACTAACACCTGAAGCTAGCGCGTCTACCAATTCCGCCACCTTCGCACAGTCATCTTACTGGTTTGATATCGCCTCGTTGGTGCGAGGGGGGGGACTCGAACCCCCACATCCTAAGGACACTAACACCTGAAGCTAGCGCGTCTACCAATTCCGCCACCTTCGCCCAGTGCGAGCAATATCAACGTGATTTATGGTGCGAGGGGGGGGACTTGAACCCCCACGTCCGTAAGGACACTAACACCTGAAGCTAGCGCGTCTACCAATTCCGCCACCTTCGCATACCATCGACACTGTAAAAGTATCGTAACCACGGAGGCGCATTCTAGATGTTTTCAGCTTTACGTCAACAGAAAATTGCGCACGTTGTTTTGATTGCTGCAAAAATGGGCGATGGCAGCGTCAGCCATCGCCGGACAGGGGAATTACTTTTTCGCCTGACGCGTCATCACGGTGCGGTACACCTTAAAGCGGCCCGTCTGGGCGATCACTTCGTGGAAACCAAAGGTTTCATCCAGCACTTTCGGGTACGCCAGGAAGGCGTTCGCCACGATACGCAGCTCACCGCCGCTGTTGAGGTGACGGGTTGCGCCACGGATCAGCGTTTGCGCCGCTTCAAGGCTGGTCTCCATACCGTCGTGGAACGGCGGGTTAGAGATGATCATGTCAAAGCGACCGGTCACGTCGGAGAAGACGTTGCTGGCAAGCACCTCACCTTCAATGCCATTCGCAGCAAGCGTGGCGCGGCTGGCTTCCACCGCCGGGGCGCTTACGTCACACAGGGTTAAACGCACTTTGGGTGAATGGCTGGCGAGAACCGTTGACAGCACGCCCGCGCCACAGCCCACGTCCAGCACTTTGCCTTTGGTGTGCGGCGTCAGGGTGGACAGCAGCAGTTTGCTGCCCGTATCAAGCGCGTCACGACTGAATACGCCCGGCAGGGTTTTGATGGTCAGACCGTCAAGCTGATACTCGTCCCAGAAGGCGTTGGCATCAAAGGTGGTCTGTTTTTCCAGACGGCCATGATACAGGCCGCAGCGACGGGCGCTGTCGATTTTCGTCAGCGGCGCCCAGGCTTCGAGCATCTGCTCTGCGCTACGCACCCCGCTGCGGTTCTCACCGACAACAAAAATATCACAGCCAACCGGCAGCAGAGAAAGCAGGTTCATCAGCTGGAACTGGGCTTCCGGCTTGTTCTTTGGCCAGTAGTAAATGAGCGTATCGCAGTCAGCAATATCGCTCTGCTCCGCCGCCAGGCTAAAGCGCGCACGCTCGCCCATCTGGCGGCTCAGCACCTGCCAGTGGTGATAGTACTGGGTATGGGCACGGCTTTCAGCACAGTCGAAACGTGCGGGCAGGTCATCCTGCATATCTCCGGCAAACAGAATACGGCTTTCTTCGAAATCATCACTGTGACGCAGCAAGACTTCACTTGCCGGGGTAAATGCAGACATGAATTGTTCCTCAATAAACTCAGGCGGGGATTATAGTAGGTAGATGGCGCAGTTTCGACACATTTGCTATATTTGCGCGCCTGAGAGACAGGAGTTTTGCTATGACATCCCGACGAGACTGGCAGTTGCAGCAGCTGGGCATCACCCAGTGGGCTTTGCGTCGCCCGACGGCGTTGCGGGGCGAAATAGCCATCTCCATCCCTGCGCATGTCCGCCTGGTGATGGTGGCAGAGGCGCCGCCTGCCCTGAATGAACCGCTGATTGAGGATGTCCTTCGCAGCCTGAAGGTGACCCGCGATCAGGTATTACAGCTGGCGCCCGAAAGCGTCGCGATGCTTCCCCCTGACAGCCGCTGTAACAGCTGGCGAATCGGGGCGGTGGACGAGCTTCCTCTTGAAGGAAGCCAGATCAGCTCGCCAGCGCTGGACGAACTGAAAGCCAACCCAAAAGCGCGCAGCGCGCTATGGCAACAAATTTGCGAATATGAACACGATTTCTTCCCTCACGACGGCTGACCTGACTACCGCGTTCGCGATTGAAACCCGCGCCCATGCCTTTCCGTGGAGCGAAAAGACGTTTGCCAGCAATCAGGGCGAACGCTATTTAAATCTCCGCCTGGACGTGGACGGTGCGATGGCTGCGTTCGCCATCACGCAGGTCGTTCTGGACGAGGCGACGCTGTTTAATATCGCGGTCGATCCCGCTTACCAACGCCGCGGGCTGGGCAGGGAACTGCTTGAGCACCTCATTCGTGAGCTGGAAACCCGTGACGTTTTCACCCTGTGGCTGGAAGTGCGCGCGTCCAATGTCGCCGCCATCGCGCTCTATGAAAGCTTAGGCTTCAACGAGGCGACTATCCGCCGTAACTACTACCCCACCGCAGAGGGACGTGAAGACGCCATTATCATGGCTCTGCCAATTGGATAACGAAAATAAGGTTGTAACGATGAAATGGGACTGGATTTTCTTTGATGCCGACGAAACGCTGTTTACGTTTGACTCGTTCGGCGGCCTACAGCGGATGTTTCTCGACTATAGCGTGACCTTCACCGCTGAAGATTTTCAGGACTATCAGGCGGTGAACAAACCGCTGTGGGTGGACTACCAGAACGGTGCCATCACCGCGTTACAGCTTCAGCATCAGCGTTTTGACGTGTGGGCTGAACGGTTAAATGTCAGTCCTGGGGTGCTGAACGAGGCCTTCCTGAATGCGATGGCGGATATCTGCGCGCCGCTGCCTGGCGCCGTTTCTCTGCTGGATTCGCTGAAAGGGAAGGCGAAGCTTGGGATCATCACCAACGGCTTTACCGCGCTTCAGCAGATCCGCCTTGAACGCACCGGCCTGCGCGATCATTTCGACGCGCTGGTGATCTCCGAACAGGTGGGCGTACCGAAGCCGGATCCGCGTATTTTCGATTATGCGCTGGCGCAAGCCGGTAATCCTGACCGCGATCGCGTGCTGATGGTGGGGGATACGGCAGAATCTGATATTCTGGGGGGTATGAGATCGGGTCTGTCTACCGTCTGGCTGAATGCGCATGGGCGCGCGCTGCCGGAAGGCATCGAGCCGACCTGGACCGTTACGTCATTGAACGAACTGGAGCAGCTCCTGTGTAAACAATGATTGCCTGCCCCCTGTTGATGGGTAAAATAGCCGCATTTTTCGTATTCCATGATGCGCGGCCTGCTGCCGCGCTTACCTAAGAAGAATTGATTATGACGTTGTCTCCTTATCTGCAAGAGGTGGCCAAACGCCGCACTTTTGCCATTATCTCGCACCCGGATGCCGGTAAAACGACCATCACCGAGAAGGTGTTGCTGTTCGGACAGGCGATCCAGACCGCGGGGACCGTTAAAGGCCGTGGCTCCAGCCAGCATGCAAAATCCGACTGGATGGAGATGGAAAAGCAGCGTGGTATTTCGATTACCACCTCCGTGATGCAGTTCCCGTATCACGACTGCCTGGTGAACCTGCTTGACACCCCGGGCCACGAAGACTTCTCCGAAGATACCTACCGTACCCTGACGGCGGTGGACTGCTGCCTGATGGTGATCGACGCTGCGAAAGGGGTTGAAGATCGTACCCGCAAGCTGATGGAAGTTACCCGTCTGCGCGATACGCCGATCCTCACCTTTATGAACAAACTCGACCGTGACATCCGTGACCCGATGGAGTTGATGGATGAAGTGGAAAACGAGCTGAAGATTGCCTGCGCGCCCATCACCTGGCCGATTGGCTGCGGCAAGCTGTTCAAAGGGGTTTACCACCTCTATAAAGACGAAACCTACCTGTACCAGACCGGTAAAGGCCACACCATTCAGGAAGTCCGCATTGTGAAAGGTCTGGACAACCCGGAGCTGGACGCCGCTGTCGGTGAAGAGCTGGCTGCACAGCTGCGCGATGAGCTGGAGCTGGTGAAAGGCGCGTCGCACGAGTTCGAGAGAGAGCTGTTCCTGAGCGGTGAAATTACGCCGGTCTTCTTCGGTACCGCGCTGGGTAACTTCGGTGTAGACCATATGCTTGACGGTCTGGTGGAGTGGGCACCGCAGCCGATGCCGCGTAAAACCGACACCCGCGAAGTAGAAGCGAAGGAAGAGAAGTTTTCCGGCTTCGTCTTTAAAATTCAGGCCAACATGGATCCGAAACACCGCGACCGCGTCGCCTTTATGCGTGTCGTCTCCGGTAAGTATGAGAAGGGCATGAAGCTGCGTCAGGTGCGTATCGGTAAAGACGTGGTGATCTCCGACGCGCTGACCTTCATGGCGGGCGACCGTTCGCACGTGGAAGAAGCCTATCCGGGCGACATTATTGGTTTACACAACCACGGTACCATTCAGATTGGCGATACCTTCACGCAGGGCGAGATGATGAAGTTCACCGGCATTCCGAACTTCGCGCCGGAACTGTTCCGCCGCATTCGTCTGCGCGACCCGTTGAAGCAGAAGCAGCTCCTGAAAGGCCTGGTTCAGCTTTCCGAAGAGGGGGCAGTCCAGGTGTTCCGCCCAATCGCCAACAACGATCTGATCGTGGGCGCGGTAGGTGTGCTCCAGTTTGACGTGGTGGTAGCCCGTCTTAAGAGCGAGTACAACGTGGAAGCGATTTACGAATCGGTGAACGTGGCGACCGCGCGTTGGGTTGAATGTTCAGACGTGAAGAAGTTCGAAGAATTTAAGCGTAAGAACGAAGTTCAGCTGGCGCTGGATGGCGGCGATAACCTGACCTATATCGCCCCGACCATGGTAAACCTGAACCTGACGCAGGAACGTTATCCTGATGTTCAGTTCCGCAAAACGCGCGAGCATTAATTCCCTCTCAGAGCACGGCAGCCGCCGTGCTCTTCTTTAATTCCTGTGTTATTAAACCCTTGCGGAATGTTCTTAATTCACCGCAATTTTTCGCTATTCGTTCGTTTTTTCCCCAATTCTGAATGCACCCCTCTGATTGTGATCTATATTTAACTCAGTGTTTAGCACCGGGCGTGGATGAATTAACTGTTCAATGCATGTCGATTGGTTCTCCATTTTGCCCCGGTGTTAATTCGCAATATATAAAACCAAGATTTAGGGAAGTATGTCGCCCAAATAACGGGCAAAACACAGGAATAAATCGATGAATATGACAAGACTGAAGATTTCTAAAACTCTGCTGGCTGTAACGTTGGGTAGTGTCCTGGTAAGCGGTTCTGCACTGGCGGAAACCAGCACCATGGATAAAGCGCAAAATACCGCCGATACCGCAGGGGAAAAAATCGATAGCTCTATGAATAAAGTCGGTAATTTCATGGATGACAGCTCAATCACAGCAAAAGTGAAAGCCGCACTGGTGGATCATGAATCCATCAAGAGTACCGATATTTCTGTTAAAACCGACAACAAAGTTGTCACTCTGAGCGGTTTCGTTGAAAGCCAGACCCAGGCCGAAGAGGCCGTTAAAGTGGCTAAAGGCGTTGAGGGCGTTAGCTCCGTCAGCGACAAACTGCACTTACGTGACAACAAAGAATCGTCGGTGAAGGGCTATGCCGGAGATGCAGCAACTACCAGCGAAATCAAAGCTAAACTGTTAGCTGACGACATCGTGCCATCCCGTATGGTGAAAGTTGAAACCACCGATGGTGTGGTCCAGCTGTCCGGTACGGTTGAGAACCAGGCACAAAGCGATCGTGCCGAGTCAATTGCGAAAGCGATTGATGGTGTGAAAAGCGTCAAAAACGATCTGAAAACGAAGTAAAGCAGCACCATTCGCCCGACAGGATTACACCTGCGGGCGAAATAAAAACGACTCTGGAAAAGCCGGTGAGTGACCTGAGCGCTCACGTTTAGCGGCCGACATTAACTATGGTAAAGGAGAGGCTTATGTTTCGTTGGGGCATTATATTTCTGGTTATCGCGTTAATTGCCGCCGCATTGGGCTTTGGTGGACTGGCGGGTACTGCGGCATGGGCAGCAAAAATTGTCTTCGTCGTGGGTATTATTCTGTTCCTGGTCAGCCTGTTTACGGGTCGACGTCGCCCGTAGCAAACGCAATATATATTAAACAAACTCAAGCCAGTCCTCGTGACTGGCTTTTTCTTGTTTGAGAACCACCGGGGAAGTGCGTTACTGTGTCTCATCAAAATAATGAAAACAGGAAGGCAGAGGTGGGGCAACGAATTCCCGTGACGCTCGGCAATATTGCGCCGCTGACGTTAAAACCGTTTCATGCAGGCCAGCTTGCGCTGGTCTGTGAAGGGGGTGGGCAGCGCGGTATATTCACGGCCGGTGTGCTCGACGAATTTATGCGCGCGCAGTTCAACCCGTTCGATCTCTATTTTGGTACCTCTGCCGGGGCGCAAAACCTCTCTGCCTATGTCTGCAACCAGCCCGGCTATGCGCGTAAAGTGATTATGCGCTACACCACCTCCAAAGAATTCTTCAATCCGGTACGCTTCGTGCGCGGCGGGAACCTGATCGATCTCGACTGGCTGCTGGATGCCACCTCCAGCCAGATGCCGCTGGCTATGGATACCGCTGCACGTCTGTTCGATACCGGCAAAGCGTTCTGGATGTGCGCCAGCCGTGGCGATGACTATTCGCCGGGTTACTTTTCGCCGCAGAAAGAGAACTGGCTCGATATCATTCGCGCATCCAGCGCGATCCCGGGTTTCTACCGCACCGGCGCGCTGCTGGAGGGAATAAGCTATCTTGACGGCGGTATCAGCGACGCGGTGCCGGTACAGGAGGCGGCGCGGCGCGGGGCAAAAACCATTGTGGTGATCCGCACGGTGCCATCGCAAATGTATTACACCCCACAGTGGTTTAAGCGGATGGAACGCTGGCTGGGCGACAGCAGTCTGCAACCGCTGGTGAATATCGCGAAGCAGCATGAAACGACCTACGGCGCGATGCAGCGTTTTATTGAAAAACCACCGGGCAAGCTGCGCATCTTTGAAATTTATCCGCCTAAGCCGCTGCTGAGCATGGCGCTGGGCAGTCGGCTGCCTGCGTTGCGTATGGATTACAAAACAGGGCGGCTCTGCGGGCGTTACTTCCTGGCGACCGTCGGAAAAATGCTGGCCGAGCAACCGCCTGTTCAACGGCATAAAAGCATCATTTTGCCGCCCGCTATTGTGGCTAATGACGCGGTGGCGATGCCGCTGGTGGACGCGCCGCAGGCCAACGATGGCTTACTCGATAACGAGGATCTGGCGTGATGCACTGCTTTGTCGATACCCATTGCCACTTTGATTTCCCGCCGTTCAGCGGGGAGGAGACATCAAGCATTGAGCGCGCGGCTCAGGCCGGTGTGAGAGCCATCATTGTGCCCGCTATTGAAGCGGCAAGATTCGAGAAAGTGCTGGCGCTTGCCCGGGATCACGATGCGCTGTACGCCGCGCTGGGTCTGCATCCGATCGTTATTGAGCATCATCTTGATGACCATATCGACAGGCTGGATGCCATGCTGCAAAACGCGGATACGAAGCTGGTTGCCATCGGTGAGATCGGCCTCGATCTCTATCGTGAAGATCCGCAGTTCGAGCGCCAGCAGACGATCCTGGATGCGCAACTCCGGCTGGCAAAGCGCCACGATCTGCCGGTGATCCTCCACTCCAGACGTACCCATGACAAACTGGCGATGCACCTGAAGCGCATCGATGTGCCGCGCAGGGGCGTGGTCCACGGTTTCGCTGGCAGCCTTCAGCAGGCGCAGCGTTTCATCGAGCTGGGTTATAAAATAGGCGTCGGCGGCACCATTACCTATCCGCGTGCCAGCAAAACCCGTGATGTGATGGCGCAACTCCCGCTGACCTCGCTCCTGCTGGAAACAGATGCGCCTGACATGCCGCTGAAGGATTTTCAGGGCCAGCCCAACCGCCCGGAGCAGGCGGCGCGCGTTTTTGATGTGCTGTGTGAACTGCGCCAGGAGCCTGACGATGTGATTGCCAGCGCGCTGCTGGAAAATACCCGAGCGGTCTTCGGCATCACGCTATAGATAAAGAGCAGGGCGGATCACCGTAATCTGCTGCTGTTCCAGCGCCAGCGCCAGTGGCTCAATATCTTCCGGTGTGGCGCTCCGCCATCGCGCCGCCTCCCCGTAAACCCCATGGGTATGAAACGCGTTGATCCGCACCGGAACGTTCCCCAGCGTGTGGATAAAAGCGGTCAACGGTGACAGATGTTGCAGATAATCACACCGATCGGGGATCACCAGCAGGCGTAGCTCCGTCAGGCGATGACGCTCGGCCAGCCAGCGGATGCTCTGCTTGATCAGCGTGTTTTCGCGCCCGGTCAGAAAACGGTGATGCTCATTGCCCCAGGCTTTCAGATCCACCATCGCGCCGTCAAACACCGGTAACAGCTTTTGCCAGCCGGTTTCGCTTAACAGACCGTTGCTGTCCACCAGACACGTAAGATGGCGCAGGGACGGATCGGCTTTGATCGCGGTGAACAGCGCCACCACAAACGGCAGCTGCGTGGTGGCCTCGCCTCCGCTGACGGTCACGCCCTCAATAAACGGCGCGGACGTGCGGATCCGGGTGAGGATCTCCTCAACGCTATAGCGCTGCGCCATCGGCGTCGCCTGCTGCTGACACAGGTGCAGACAGGTGTCGCACTGCTGACAGTCACTCTCCTGCCACCAGACGCGCCCGGCCTGAATCGTCAGCGCATCATGAGGACAGTGAGGAACACAGTCGCCACAGTCGTTGCAGCGCCCTATCGTCCACGGGTTGTGGCAGGTTTTGCAGCGCAGGTTACAGCCCTGAAGGAACAGCGCCAGGCGGCTGCCCGGCCCATCCACGCAGGAGAAAGGTATAACCTGACTAACTAAAGCGCATCTGCTGTTCATGGCTTATCACGCGTGGCTGTCGTTCCAGAATACGGGTATTGCGCGCGGCCTCCTCGCCGAGCCAGGTGGTGTTGGTGCGTGAGCCAGCCTCCCGGTATTTCTCCAGATCGGAAAGCCGCACCATATACCCGGTTACGCGCACCAGGTCGTTTCCGGCGACATTCGCGGTGAACTCACGCATACCGGCGTTGAACGCCCCCAGGCACAGCTGCACCACCGCCTGAGGATTACGTTTAACCGTCTCATCCAGGGTGAGAATATCGCTGATCCCCGAATGATAGTGTTTATGGTGCGGCGCCACGGCCAGCAGGTGGCTGACAGGGTCCGGCTCGTCGCCATACGGCAGCCGCGCGCCCGGCGTGGTGCCTGAATCGGAACTGATCCCAGACTGGGCATGCAGCATCGCGCGGTGCTGCCAGCCGTGTTTTACCGGCGTGTTTTCAACAAACGCCGCCAGCTGTTCACTGATGCGGTAGCCCAGTGCATTAGCCTGTTCGTTTTTACCGTAACGTCCCGTAATGCCTGCTTTCTCGCACAGCACGTTCACCGCTTCGGCCAGGCCGTACATACCAAACATCGGCACAAAACGATCGGCATCAATCAGCCCCTCTTTCACCAGGAAGTTATTCTCAAAGAAGCCGGATTGCTGATACAGAAAATCACAGCGGGCATCGATGATGGCGATTTGCTGCTGGCAGTAGTGCGGGAGCGTGCGGGTGAAGAAGTCGTCAACCGATGCGCTGTGTTCGGCAATGGCCTTGAGGTTAAGGCGCACCAGCGTACTGCCTCCGCCTGCCAGCGGCAGGGAGTTGTAACAGCTCACCACACCATAGCGGCCTTTTGTGAAAATTTTATCATTCACCGGGCCATTGGAAATATGCGGCTTGCTACACTCACAAATGTTTTTCGCCACGCTCAGCAGCAGATCGCTGGGGGTAACGTCCGGGTCGTAGATAAAGGTCAGGTTCGGCGCAACCTGCTTCAGTTCTGCATCCGCACGAAGAATGGCTCGGGTGACAGGCGTATCCGCCGGGCCGATATTGGCATGCATAAACGCATCGGGCAGGGTTCTGTCCAGGTAACGCCAGAAACGTTTTATTCGGCTATCGATTTCATCCTGTGTTAGAATTTTAACATAGGGATTGAGTATCTCATCGAGCTGGCCCAGATAGACCGGCATCGATGTGACGGATGGAACATGGTGATAAAGGATAGTGAGCAGCGAGAGGGCATCATCCAGATCTTTCGCCCCTTCCAGCTCCAGCCATTCTGAACCGTTAGCCAGGAATTTGGCGTAATCCGGCAGCACGTAGCGCGGTTTGTATGGCGCATGGCCTTCGAACATGTCGCAGATGAATCCCTCGTCCAGCGCAGCGCGGGCCGCCTCTGGCAGAGCGGGATAGGGCAAGTTGTTCTCCGCTTCCAGCGCCAGAAAATGACGTTTTTGTTCGGGGGTTAACACCGGGCTGGTCACAATGTGCTGGCAACGTTGTTGCAGGGCGTCGGACATATTCATTTCCTTGATTGTTCGGCGGACGGTGAACGAATTGTAGGAAGCCCATCTGACGGCGCTTTTGATCCGACAGGGGATATCGCCGATTTAGTCAGCAATTAACGCGCTAAAGTTTGAAGAAGATCTCATTACAGTAATGCAAATTTGCACACAGTTTTCATTAACTGTGATGAATGTCGAAGTGTGGATGCGGGTGAATGTTAGAATACTCACAGACCCGCAAGGTAAAATTTATACGGCACTGCCGTTGGAGAATGTTATGACCGATTTAACTGCAAGCAGCCTGCGTGCGTTGAAACTGATGGACCTGACCACCCTGAACGATGACGACACCAATGAAAAAGTCATCGCCCTGTGCCATCAGGCGAAAACGCCAGTGGGTAACACCGCCGCCGTCTGCATCTACCCGCGCTTTATCCCGATTGCCCGCAAAACGCTGAAAGAGCAGGGCACGCCGGATGTGCGCATTGCAACCGTAACTAACTTCCCGCACGGCAATGACGACATCGAGATTGCGCTGGCAGAAACCCGCGCGGCGATTGCGTACGGCGCAGACGAAGTTGACGTGGTATTCCCGTACCGCGCGCTGATCGCGGGCAACGAGCAGGTCGGTTTTGACCTGGTGAAAGCGTGTAAAGATGCCTGCGCGGCGGCAAACGTGCTGTTGAAAGTGATCATCGAAACCGGCGAGCTGAAAGAAGAGGCGCTGATTCGTAAAGCGTCTGAAATCTCCATCAAAGCGGGCGCAGATTTCATCAAAACCTCTACCGGTAAAGTGCCGGTCAACGCTACGCCGGAAAGCGCGCGCATCATGATGGAAGTTATCCGCGATATGGGCGTGTCCAAAACCGTTGGCTTCAAACCGGCGGGTGGCGTGCGTACCGCGGAAGACGCGCAGCAGTTCCTGGCGATTGCCGACGAGCTGTTCGGTGCCGACTGGGCCGATTCCCGCCACTACCGCTTCGGCGCATCCAGCCTGCTGGCCAGCCTGCTGAAGGCGCTGGGTCACGGCGACGGTAAGAGCGCAAGCAGCTACTAAGTTTGAATTGCCGGGTGGCGCTACGCTAACCCGGCCTACAGGATCGTAGGGCGGGTCAACATACCCGCCGCCATTCACCCGATTCCGCATGGGGGTTACCGTGTTTCTCGCACAAGAAATTATTCGTAAAAAACGTGATGGTCATGCATTAAGCGACGAAGAGATCCGCTTCTTTATCAACGGCATTCGTGATAACACCGTCTCAGAAGGGCAGATTGCGGCTCTGGCGATGACCATTTTCTTCCACGATATGTCTATGCCTGAGCGCGTGTCGCTGACCATGGCGATGCGAGATTCAGGAACCGTTCTGGACTGGAAAAGCCTCAACCTCAACGGCCCGATTGTGGACAAACACTCCACCGGCGGCGTGGGCGACGTGACCTCCCTGATGCTTGGCCCTATGGTGGCGGCCTGCGGCGGTTACATCCCAATGATTTCCGGGCGCGGCCTGGGCCACACCGGCGGGACGCTCGACAAACTGGAAGCCATTCCGGGCTTCGATATCTTCCCGGATGACAGCCGCTTCCGCGACATTATTAAAGACGTTGGTGTGGCAATTATCGGCCAGACCAGCTCTCTTGCTCCGGCAGACAAGCGTTTCTACGCGACGCGTGATATTACCGCGACCGTAGACTCCATCCCGCTGATCACCGCCTCTATCCTCGCCAAAAAACTGGCGGAAGGGCTGGACGCGCTGGTGATGGATGTGAAAGTGGGCAGCGGCGCATTTATGCCAACCTATGAACTCTCTGAGGCGCTGGCTGAGGCGATCGTTGGCGTCTCCAACGGCGCAGGCGTGCGCACCACCGCGCTGCTGACGGACATGAACCAGGTGCTGGCCTCCAGCGCCGGTAACGCCGTCGAAGTTCGCGAGGCCGTGCAGTTCCTTACAGGCGAATACCGCAATCCGCGCCTGTTCGACGTCACTATGGCGCTGTGCGTGGAGATGCTGATCTCCGGCAAGCTGGCGAAAGACGATGCGGAAGCACGCGCGAAATTGCAGGCGGTGCTGGACAACGGCAAAGCGGCGGAGATTTTTGGTCGGATGGTCGCGGCACAGAAAGGCCCGACCGACTTCGTGGAAAACTACGCGAAATACCTGCCAACCGCGATGCTCAGCAAAGCCGTTTATGCGGACAGCGAAGGTTTTGTTTCGGCTATGGATACCCGCGCGCTCGGCATGGCTGTCGTCTCTATGGGCGGCGGTCGCCGTCAGGCATCGGACACCATTGATTACAGCGTCGGCTTTACCGATATGGCCCGTCTGGGCGACAGCGTTGACGGCCAGCGTCCGCTGGCGGTGATCCACGCGAAAGACGAAGCCAGCTGGCAGGACGCGGCGAAAGCGGTGAAAGCGGCAATATCTCTTGACGATAAAGCACCGGAAACCACACCGACGGTCTATCGTCGTATCACTGAATAGCGGTATACTGATCTGATCGCATTTTTATGAAGCACTAAGTACGGAGAACAATTATGAAACGTGCATTTATTATGGTGCTGGACTCATTCGGCATCGGCGCAACCGAAGATGCAGAACGTTTTGGTGACGTGGGTTCCGATACCCTGGGTCACATCGCGGAAGCCTGTGCCAAAGGCGAAGCGGACAACGGTCGTAAAGGCCCTCTGAACCTGCCAAACCTGACCCGCCTCGGGCTGGTAAAAGCGCATGAAGGCTCTACCGGTAAAATCGCAGCCGGTATGGACGGTAACGCGGAAGTGGTGGGCGCCTACGCCTGGGCGCACGAGCTCTCTTCCGGTAAAGATACCCCGTCCGGTCACTGGGAAATCGCCGGCGTGCCGGTGCTGTTTGACTGGGGTTATTTCTCCGATCACGAGAACAGCTTCCCGCAGGAGCTGCTGGATAAGCTGGTGCAGCGCGCCAACCTGCCGGGCTACCTCGGCAACTGCCACTCTTCCGGTACCGTGATTCTGGATCAGCTCGGCGAAGAGCACATGAAAACCGGTAAGCCGATTTTCTACACCTCCGCTGACTCCGTGTTCCAGATCGCCTGCCACGAAGAGACCTTTGGCCTGGATAAACTCTACGAACTGTGCGAAATCGCGCGTGAAGAGCTGACCGAAGGCGGCTATAACATTGGCCGTGTTATCGCGCGTCCGTTTATCGGCGACAAAGCGGGTAACTTCCAGCGTACCGGCAACCGTCACGATCTGGCCGTGGAGCCACCAGCGCCGACCGTGCTGCAAAAACTCGTCGACGAGAAAGACGGCCACGTGGTTTCTGTGGGTAAAATCGCGGACATTTACGCCAACTGCGGCATTACCAAAAAGGTCAAAGCGACCGGTCTGGATGCGCTGTTCGACGCCACCATCAAAGAGATGAAAGAAGCGGGTGATAAGACCATTGTCTTCACCAACTTCGTGGACTTCGACTCCTCCTGGGGCCACCGTCGCGACGTCGCCGGGTATGCTGCGGGTCTGGAGCTGTTTGACCGCCGTCTGCCAGAGCTGATGGAGCTGGTGGGGGAAGATGACATTCTGATCCTGACCGCTGACCATGGCTGTGACCCGACCTGGACCGGTACCGATCACACCCGTGAACACATTCCGGTGCTGGTGTATGGCCCGAAAGTCAAACCTGGCTCGCTCGGTCACCGTGAAACCTTCGCGGACATCGGCCAGACCATTGCGAAATACTTTGGTACGTCTGACATGGAATATGGCAAGGCTATGTTCTAAACGGATTGGGTGCGGCCTGATGCCCTCACCCCGGCCCTCTCCCCGTGGGAGAGGGAGAACAGAATGTAGGCCGGGTAAGGCGTAGCCGCCACCCGGCAAAAACAACAATGTAAAAGGAACTGAAGATGGCAACTCCTCACATTAATGCAGAAATGGGTGATTTCGCTGACGTCGTATTGATGCCGGGCGACCCGCTGCGCGCGAAGCACATTGCAGAAACCTTCCTCGAAGACGTGCGTGAAGTGAACAACGTGCGCGGCATGCTGGGCTTCACCGGCACCTATAAAGGCCGCAAAATCTCCGTGATGGGCCACGGCATGGGTATCCCATCCTGCTCCATCTACACCAAAGAGCTGATCACCGATTTCGGCGTGAAGAAAATCATCCGTGTCGGCTCCTGCGGCGCGGTACGTATGGACGTTAAGCTGCGTGACGTGGTGATCGGCATGGGCGCGTGTACCGACTCTAAAGTCAACCGCATCCGCTTTAAAGATCATGACTTTGCGGCAATCGCTGACTTTGACATGGTGCGTAACGCCGTTGACGCGGCAAAAGCGCTGGGCGTTGACGCGCGCGTGGGCAACCTGTTCTCTGCCGATCTGTTCTACTCGCCAGAAGGCGACATGTTCGACGTGATGGAAAAATACGGCATCCTGGGCGTGGAAATGGAAGCGGCGGGTATCTACGGCGTGGCGGCTGAGTTTGGTGCGAAAGCGCTGACCATCTGCACCGTGTCCGACCACATCCGTACCCACGAGCAGACCACTGCTGCCGAGCGTCAGACCACCTTCAACGACATGATCAAAATCGCGCTGGAATCCGTTCTGCTGGGCGATAAAGCGTAACGCTATGACTAAAAAGCCTCCTTCGTCGTGACGGAGGCTTTTTTACTTCTGCAAATTACAGATAAGTAAGGCTGATGGTCGCCTGACCATCTAACGGCGCGTCGTCAGTGATCGACAGCTTGTCGGTAGCCTGAACAGCCAGTACCACTTTCAGTGGGAACACGGCTTCGGTAAATGCTATAGGCTCTTTCTCACCTTTGTTCGTAACGGTAAAGACATCGACACCGATCGTCGGACGACCCGTGGTGCTCTTAGTCCAGGTGGAGCTATCGCCTGCATGAGAAAGAACATCAACAGCAATGCCGTTACCCGTTACGTTCGGCAGATCGGCATAGACGGCATAGGCACCGATGTTAACGCCACCTGGCGTTTTTCCAACGCCAAACGTGGACGATCCGCTAAAGGCATATTCACCGTTCGCGGCGGCATCATCAACGGTAATGAAAGGACTTGGTAAGCTATCCGCGCGGTTGTCAACAATGCTCCAGCCTACCTGGGTTTTGGTCTGGCAGTTAATTGTCAGCGTAATGTCGCGTTTTCCGATCTGGTTTGTTTGTGTCGCGCTTAATTCCGCCGTACGGATATAACCAAAATCGGCAATACCGCCATTGCTCAGTTCAGGTGTACAGGCAGAATTGGTTAACGTACCTTTTAATTTAAGAACGGCGGTTTCTGCTGCATGGGCAGTAGTCATAAAGGCCGCGCAAAAAAGGGCGGCGGCAATTGAGGACTTCTTCATATCATTTCCTTGATAGTAATAATCAACCACGGGCTATAGCACAAATTGTGCAAATCAGGATGATGATAATCAGACCAGTCACTCTACTTTAATTATTTTTTCTTCATTGATTATAAAGTTTAAATTGATAATAAGCTCAATCTGCCGTGGAATGCGCCCGGACAGGTTAGCGCACCGCGCCTGCTATCCACGCTGAAAGCGCCCGCAGCTCATTTTCCTGTTCCGGGAAATCAACCAGCAGCGCATCACACTCCTGCTGGAGCATATCCGCACGGTACAAACACCCCTGTAAACGCGCGGCCAGCGCTTCCAGCGGTTCCGGATTGAGGCTATCGGTAAAAATCTGCGTACGGGTGATATGCCCTTTTTCAACGTCGAAGTGCAGTTCTACTCCGCCCCAGGGGAACCGTTCGTCCAGCAGATGCGAAAACGCGGGGGCCTGGCCGAAATTCCATTCCCAGCTGCTCTGTCGGGCGAACGTCTCTGCAAAGTTGGGCAGGTCCGGGGTGTTATCCGGTGAGATAATTTCTGCTGCAACGCGCTCACCGTAATGGGCAAAAAACGCCTCGCGAACGGCTTCACAGATCCGCTCGTGCGTAATATCCGGCAGAAGCTCGACCAGATTAGCCACACGACCACGTACAGAGGTAATTCTTTTTGCCTGAAGCTTTTTTTTGTCGGGGTTAAGGTAATTCGCAAGGCGGTTCAGATCAGCGTTAAGAAGCAGGGTGCCATGGTGGAATCCGCGATCCTTTGTTTCGCGGTAGGCTGAGCCTGACACTTTCCGGTCGCCTTCAGGGGTTTTCACCACCAGGTCATTACGTCCGGAAGCTTCAGCCGTCACGCCGAGCGCATTGAGCGCGTTGAGCACAATAGCGGTGGAGATGGTTTTGTCATACTCCGGTTTGCCTGCCATAAAGGTAAAGCAGGTATTGCCCAGATCGTGAAACACTGCGCCGCCGCCGCTGCTCCGGCGCGCCAGGCGGACGTTGTCCTCTTCCATACGGCGGGTGTTACACTCTTTCCACGGATTTTGCGCGCGACCAATAACGACCGTATCAGCGTTGCGCCAGAGAAACAGGACGCGCTGGGTGGCGGGCATCTGGCGAAAGATGCACTCTTCCACCGCCAGGTTAAACCAGGGATCGTAAGAGTCAGAGATAAGCAGGCGTAACGTCGTCATGGCAGAGTTCCTTTTCCGAATCATCCGCCTACTTTACCACTATTCTTTCTTCTCGCTCTCTTCCTCTTCGGGGACCGACTTGCTGGCGGTTAACAGGAACGGTGACTGTTGCCAGCGGGTGCGCTTGCCTTGCAGCAACGTGCGCGCCAGTACCACGCCAGTCGCCAGCGAGAGCAGCAGCATCAGGCGCAAAATATTGGTGGTGTTATCCACCTGTTTGGCTTCGGTTGGCAGGGTGTGAGTGTCAAGCGTCAGGCGCAGATACCCGAGCGGACCATTCTTGCCCTGAATAGGTTCGACGATTTGCTGGTTGAAATAAGCACCGGCTTTTTTGCCGTCCAGCGCCAGCCTGTCGCGCACGTCGACATGCTCACCCGCGCGGGCAATCAGGTCGCCCTGTTCATCGTACACCCCCGCATCCAGAATGCGGCTGTTTTCCGTCAGCTGGCGTAATACCTGGGCTATCCGCTTATCATCCGGCGTTTCGGTGCGCATAGACGGCGCAACGTTGAGCGTCACCTGACGCGCCAGCGTACGGGCCAGCTCTTCAAACTGCGGGTTACGCTGCCGTTGGTGATTCTGACTAAACCAGGATGCCCCCTGCATAAGCGCCACTAATAGTGCGAGACAGATCAGGACAATCACGGCGCGATGAAGCCGGAATTTCAGTTTTGCGCGAGCCATATTCCACCTGCTTAAAATTTACGGCTTAATGTTGCCAGAAGTGATGGTTACAGGGTAGCCTCATGCGTTATTTTCCCTCTGGAACCTTCCGGCGCGAACGAAATTACAGGAGCTTCAATGCCGAACATTACCTGGTGCGACCTGCCAACGGATGTCTCTTTATGGCCAGGATTGCCGCTCTCTTTAAGTGGCGATGAGGTGATGCCTCTCGATTACCACGCTGGCCGTAGCGGCTGGCTGCTGTACGGACGCGGCCTGGATAAGCAACGCCTCACGCAGTATCAAACCAAACTGGGCGCAGCGATGGTCATCGTTGCGGCCTGGTGCGTGGAAGACTATCAGGTTATTCGCCTGGCGGGTTCCCTGACGCAGCGCGCCACCCGTCTGGCGCACGACGCCGGGCTGGACGTTGCCCCGCTCGGCAAAATTCCGCACCTGAAAACGCCGGGCCTGCTGGTGATGGACATGGACTCCACCGCCATTCAGATCGAGTGTATTGACGAGATTGCTAAACTGGCAGGCAGCGGCGAGCTGGTGGCGGAAGTCACCGAACGCGCGATGCGCGGCGAGCTGGATTTCACCGCCAGCCTGAGACAGCGCGTGGCGACCCTGAAGGGGGCCGATGCGACTATTTTGCGTCAGGTGCGCGACGAACTGCCCCTGATGCCGGGGCTGACGCAGCTGGTGCTCAAGCTGGAGACGCTCGGCTGGAAGGTGGCGATTGCCTCCGGTGGGTTCACCTTCTTTGCCGATTACCTGCGTGACAAACTGCGTCTGACCACCGTGGTGGCCAACGAGCTGGAGATCATGGACGGCAAGCTGACCGGGCAGGTCATCGGTGACATCGTGGATGCGCAGTACAAAGCCAATACGCTGACGCGTCTGGCGGAGAAATATGACATTCCGGTCGAGCAGACCGTTGCCATCGGCGATGGCGCGAACGATCTGCCGATGATCAAAGTGGCCGGACTGGGTATTGCCTTCCATGCCAAGCCGAAAGTGAATGAAAAGACGGAAGTGACTATCCGTCACGCTGACCTGATGGGGGTGTTCTGCATTCTCTCCGGCAGCATTAATCAAAAATAACGAGGTAAACCGTGGCGAAAGCTCCTAAACGCGCATTTGTCTGTAATGAATGTGGTGCGGATTATCCGCGCTGGCAGGGGCAATGCAGCGCCTGTCATGCCTGGAACACCATCACTGAAGTGCGTGGTGTGGCGGCTTCGCCGAGCGTGGCCCGCAATGAACGGCTGAGCGGCTATGCGGGCAATGCAGGCGTGTCGAAGGTACAAAAACTTTCGGATATCAGCCTTGAGGCGCTGCCGCGCTTCTCTACCGGATTCAAAGAATTTGACCGCGTACTCGGCGGTGGCGTCGTGCCGGGCAGCGCCATTCTGATCGGCGGTAACCCGGGCGCGGGTAAATCGACCCTGCTGCTGCAAACGCTCTGCAAGCTCGCCGAACAGATGAAAACCCTGTACGTGACGGGTGAAGAGTCACTCCAGCAGGTGGCGATGCGTGCGCACCGCCTCGGCCTGCCAACCGGCAATCTGAATATGCTGTCGGAAACCAGCATCGAGCAGATCTGCATGATCGCCGAAGAAGAGCAGCCGAAGCTGATGGTGATCGACTCCATCCAGGTGATGCACATGGCGGACATCCAGTCCTCGCCGGGGAGTGTGGCACAGGTGCGTGAAACCGCAGCCTACCTGACGCGCTTTGCCAAAACGCGCGGCGTGGCGATAGTGATGGTCGGCCACGTCACCAAAGATGGCTCGCTGGCGGGGCCAAAGGTGCTGGAGCACTGTATCGACTGCTCCGTGATGCTCGACGGCGATGCGGACTCCCGTTTTCGTACCCTGCGTAGCCATAAAAACCGTTTTGGCGCTGTGAATGAGCTGGGCGTGTTTGCCATGACCGAGCAGGGGCTTCGCGAAGTCAGCAACCCGTCGGCCATCTTCCTGAGCCGTGGCGACGAGATCACGTCCGGCAGTTCGGTGATGGTGCTGTGGGAGGGAACGCGTCCGCTGCTGGTTGAAATTCAGGCGCTGGTGGATCACTCGATGATGGGCAACCCGCGGCGCGTGGCGGTTGGTCTGGAACAGAACCGCCTGGCGATCCTGCTGGCGGTCCTGCACCGTCACGGCGGCCTGCAAATGGCGGATCAGGATGTGTTCGTCAACGTGGTGGGTGGGGTGAAGGTGACGGAAACCAGCGCGGACCTGGCGCTGCTGCTGGCAATGGTCTCCAGCCTGCGCGACAGACCGTTGCCGCAGGATTTAGTGGTGTTTGGCGAGGTGGGGCTGGCTGGCGAGATACGCCCGGTACCGAGCGGCCAGGAGCGTATCTCCGAAGCGGCAAAACACGGTTTCCGCCGTGCGATTGTTCCGGCCGCCAACGTGCCGAAAAAAATCCCGGAAGGGATGCAGGTTTTTGGCGTTAAAAAACTCGCAGATGCGTTAAATGTCTTTGACGACTTATAATTACGTATTCGATTTTGCAGGAGGCACCGTAATTTATGTCATCATTTGACTACATCAAGACCGCTATCCGCCAGAAGGGCTGCACGTTGCAGCAGGTGGCGGACGCCAGCGGCATGACCAAGGGCTACCTGAGCCAACTGCTGAACGCCAAAATCAAAAGCCCCAGCGCGCAGAAGCTTGAAGCGCTGCACCGTTTTCTGGGGCTTGAATTTCCGCGGATGCAAAAGAACATTGGCGTGGTGTTCGGTAAGTTCTACCCGCTGCATACTGGCCACATCTATCTGATCCAGCGCGCCTGTAGCCAGGTCGACGAACTGCATATCATCATGGGTTATGATGAAACCCGCGATCGCCAGCTGTTTGAAGACAGCGCCATGTCACAGCAGCCCACCGTACCGGACCGCCTTCGCTGGCTGCTTCAGACGTTTAAGTATCAGAAAAATATTCGTATTCATGCTTTCAACGAAGAGGGCATGGAGCCGTACCCGCACGGCTGGGACGTGTGGAGCAACGGCATCAAAGCGTTTATGGAAGAGAAGGGCATCGCGCCTAACTGGATCTACACCTCTGAAGAGTCGGACGCGCCGCAGTTCCGCGAGCATCTGGGCATTGAGACGGTGCTGATCGATCCGAAACGCACGTTCATGAACATCAGCGGGGCACAGATCCGCGAGAACCCGTTCCGCTACTGGGATTACATTCCGACCGAAGTGAAGCCTTTCTTCGTGCGCACTGTGGCGATCCTCGGCGGCGAGTCGAGCGGCAAATCAACGCTGGTCAACAAGCTGGCGAATATCTTCAATACCACCAGCGCATGGGAGTACGGACGCGATTACGTCTTCTCGCACCTGGGCGGCGACGAGATGGCGTTGCAGTATTCCGACTACGATAAAATCGCGCTCGGTCATGCCCAGTACATTGATTTCGCGGTGAAATACGCCAACAAAGTGGCCTTTATCGATACCGATTTTGTCACCACGCAGGCGTTCTGTAAAAAGTACGAGGGGCGCGAGCACCCGTTTGTGCAGGCGCTGATTGACGAATACCGCTTTGACCTGGTGATCCTGCTGGAAAACAACACGCCGTGGGTGGCTGACGGCATGCGCAGCCTCGGCAGCTCCGTGGACAGGCGCGAGTTCCAGGCCATGCTGGTGGAGATGCTTAACGAAAACAACGTTGAGTTTGTCCATGTGGAGGAGTCGGACTACGACTCCCGTTTCCTGCGCTGCGTCGAGCTGGTGAAGGAGATGATGGGGGAGCAGGGTTAAGAATTACCCCTCACCCTAACCCTCTCCCCAGAGGGGAGAGGGAATAATTCCACCCTCGCCCCTTTGGGGAGAGGGCCGGGATGAGGGGGGAATACCTCAATACTCAACCACCACTTTTCCCCGCATATGCCCCTCCAGCACCCTGCGGTGCGCTTCGGTAATGCTTTCCACACTCAGCCCGTGCAGCGTTTCGCTGAGCGAGCTTTCCACCACGCCGTTATCCACCAGCTTCGCCACCTCGTTTAAAATCTCCCCCTGACGCGCCATATCCGCGGTCTGGTACATGCTGCGGGTGTACATAAATTCCCAGTGCAGGGCGGCAGATTTGGACTTCAGCTTGTCCTGGTTCAGCGGATGCGCGTTTTCAACGATGGAACAGATATGCCCCTGAGGGGCAATCAGATCGCTGACCGCATCCCAGTGCCCGTCGGTGTCGTTGAGGATAAAAATGTAATCCACAAAGGTGATCCCTTGCTTCGCCAGCTCGCCTTTCAGATCGCGGTAGTTGACCACTGCGTCAGCCCCGCGATCGCGACACCACCGGGCGGACTCTTCTCGCGAAGCGGTTGCGATAATCTTCACCTTGCTGTTGTGCTTCGCAAACGGGATCGCCAGCGATCCCACGCCGCCCGCGCCGCCGATGATCAGCAGAGTCTTATCTGCGTCGGCATCCTGAATGTTCAGCCGTTCAAACAGGCCTTCCCACGCGGTAAGCGCCGTCAGCGGCAGCGCAGCCGCGGCGGCCCAGCCAAGACTTGTGGGCTTGTGCCCGACAATACGCGCATCGATCAGCTGATGCGTAGTATTGCTCCCCGGACGGGTGATATCTCCCGCGTACCACACTTCGTCACCCGGTTTGAATCCGGTGACGCCAGCCCCAACCGCTTTGACGATCCCGCTGGCATCCCACCCGAGAATGCGTGGCTCTTTCAGCCCATTTTTGGCGAGCCCCGCATGCACTTTGGTATCGACCGGATTTATGGATACGGCTTTTACCTCAACCAGCAGATCGTGCTCGCCGGGCTGCGGCATCGGCGGGGCGATTTCAATAAAGGTGGAGGGATTTTCTGGGCTAACGGCAATGGCTTTAACAGACATGGTGTGCTCCTCAATGAAATGCGTCTTGTTGAGGCTAGTCTAGTAAGTGGTCAGCTGCATGATAAGATGGACAATCAAGAACTCAGCGTTCGCATAGGGTGAACAATCATGTTTAAACAGCTTCAGGATATGGCGCTGTTTGCGCTGGTGGCCGAGATGGGCAGCTTTACCGCGGCGGCGCAGAAGGCGGAGCTGCCGAAATCCAGCGTCAGCCAGCGGATAAGCCAGCTGGAGCAGCAGGTGGGGATCCGTCTGCTTAACCGCACGACTCGCAGGATCAGCCTGACCTTTGCAGGCGAGCATTATCTGGTGCACTGCCGTGAAATGCTGGCGGCCAGCGAGCGCGCGGAGTATGCCATTCAGCGCCTGCGCGAAAACCCCAGCGGGCGGCTGCGGATCACCTGTCCGGCCGGGATTGGCGCGACGCTGCTGGCCCATATGAATGCCGAGTTCCAGCTTCGCTATCCTGACGTGTCGCTGGATGTGTCGATCTCTGACGACGTGGTGGATCTGGTTGAGTCTGGCTTTGACGTGGCGCTGCGCACCGGCAAACCGCAGGACTCCTCCCTGATTGGCCGCATGATTGGGCACTGTCCGCGCTACATGCTGGCCTCGCCCGACTACCTGGCGCGTCGGGCGCCGTTAATCCACCCCCGACAACTGGTGGATCACCGCTGCATTACGCACCGGGCATGGTCGGAGTGGCTTCTGCGAAGCGAGAGTGAGGATTACCGCTACCTGCCGGATAATGCCCATATGACCGATAACCTGGTGTACGCCCGCGAATGTGCCATTGCCGGGGCGGGGATCACGCTGTTACCCGCCTTTCTGCTGGAGGATAAGATCGAAAAGGGGGCGCTGGTTCAGGTGCTGCCAGAATGGAGCGTTGAAGGTAACGATCTCTGGCTGGCCTACCCGAGCCGCAAGCTGAATTCGCCTGCGCTGATGAGCTATATCGACTTTGCAATGCAGTTTGATGAGGTGAAGCGGTACTACGTGGGCAAATAAAAAAGCCGGGTGGCGCTCACGCTTACCCGGCCTACAAACTGCGCAGTACCGTAGGCCGGGTAAGGCGAAGCCGCCACCCGGCACTCAGGCACTTATTTCGCAATACGCTTGTACTTAATACGCTTCGGCTCCAGCGCGTCGGCGCCCAGCGTGCGTTTCTTGTACTCTTCGTATTCGGTGAAGTTACCCTCGAAGAACTCCACTTTACCTTCGTCCTGGTAGTCCAGGATGTGGGTCGCGATACGGTCAAGGAACCAACGGTCGTGCGAGATAACCATCGCGCAGCCCGGGAATTCCAGCAGGGCGTTTTCCAGCGCGCGCAGGGTTTCGATGTCCAGGTCGTTAGTCGGTTCATCGAGCAGCAGAACGTTGCCGCCAACCTGGAGCAGTTTCGCCAGGTGCAGACGACCGCGCTCACCGCCGGACAGCTCGCCCACGCGTTTGCCCTGGTCGGTGCCTTTGAAGTTAAAGCGGCCAACGTAGGCACGGCTTGGCATCTCGGTGTTGCCGATACGCATGATATCCAGACCGCCGGAGACTTCTTCCCACACGGTTTTGCTGTTATCCATGGCGTCACGGAACTGGTCAACGGAGGCCAGCTTCACGGTCTCACCCAGGGTGATAGAGCCGCTGTCAGGCTGTTCCTGACCGGACATCATGCGGAACAGGGTGGATTTACCCGCGCCGTTCGGACCGATGATGCCGACGATAGCGCCTTTCGGTACGGAGAAGGTCAGATCGTCGATCAGCAGGCGGTCGCCGTAGGACTTACGCAGGTTGGTCACTTCAACCACTTTATCCCCCAGACGTGCGCCAGGTGGAATAAACAGTTCGTTGGTTTCGTTACGTTTCTGGTATTCGGTGTTGTTCAGCTCTTCGAAGCGTGCCAGACGGGCTTTGCCCTTAGACTGACGGCCTTTCGCGCCCTGACGCACCCACTCCAGCTCTTTCTCAATAGACTTACGACGGGCGGCTTCCTGAGACGCTTCCTGCGCCAGACGCTGGTCTTTCTGCTCCAGCCAGGAGGAGTAGTTGCCTTCCCATGGAATACCTTCCCCGCGGTCCAGCTCCAGGATCCAGCCTGCCACGTTGTCGAGGAAGTAACGGTCGTGGGTAATTGCCACCACGGTGCCTTCGAAGTCGTGCAGGAAGCGCTCCAGCCATGCCACGGATTCCGCATCCAGGTGGTTGGTCGGTTCGTCGAGCAGCAGCATGTCTGGTTTTTCCAGCAGCAGGCGGCACAGCGCCACGCGGCGGCGTTCACCACCGGACAGGTTAGCGATTTTCGCATCCCAGTCTGGCAGACGCAGGGCATCAGCGGCGCGCTCCAGCTGCACGTTCAGGTTGTGGCCGTCGTGCGCCTGGATAATCTCTTCATACTTGCCCTGTTGTGCAGCAAGCTTGTCGAAGTCCGCATCCGGCTCGGCGTATTTGGCATACACTTCATCCAGACCTTTCAGCGCGTTAACCACTTCGGATACCGCTTCTTCAACGGATTCGCGAACGGTGTGTTCCGGGTTCAGCTGAGGTTCCTGCGGCAGGTAGCCGATCTTGATGCCAGGCTGCGGACGGGCTTCACCTTCGATGTCTGTATCGATGCCGGCCATGATGCGCAGCAGGGTGGACTTACCGGCACCGTTGAGACCCAGAACACCGATTTTTGCGCCCGGGAAGAAGCTCAGCGAGATATTTTTAAGAATATGACGTTTCGGCGGGACAACTTTGCCGACACGATGCATGGTATAAACGAATTGAGCCACGTTGGACTTCGCCTCTTTTATCGTGATGAGAAGGAATTTCAGCCTCGAAGTGTAGCCTTTTTCACGCCCTAATCCCAGCCAGGAACGTCGGGAGTGTTAAAACGCGCAAGAAAGGTAAAAAAGTGTCCATGACGTGGCGCGTTGTGGGATGCCTGGTTAGCATAAGTTGATGTAACTTTTACGTGGCAAGACGCTGCAACTGACGAAAAACAATGAGGAAGAGCGTGTGGAAAAAGCCAAACGGGTGGTCTGGCGTCTGCTGGCGGCCAGCGTATGCGTAATGGCGGTAAGCCAGGCGGTACATGCCGATTCACTGGATGAACAACGTAGCCGCTATGCCCAGATTAAACAGGCATGGGACAACAAGCAGATGGATACCGTCCAGGCGCTGATGCCGACGCTGAAGGATTATCCGCTGTATCCGTATCTGGAGTATCGTCAGATCACCGACGATCTCATGAATCAACCGACCGTCACCGTCAATAACTTCATTCAGGCGAACCCGACCCTGCCGCCTGCGCGCACCCTGAAGTCCCGGTTCGTAAACGAGCTGGCCCGTCGCGAAGACTGGCGCGGTTTGCTGGCCTTCAGCCCGGATAAACCGGGCGCGACGGAAGCGCAGTGTAATTACTATTATGCGAAATGGGCGACCGGTCAGCAGGAGGAAGCCTGGGCTGGTGCGAAAGAGTTGTGGTTGACGGGGAAAAGCCAGCCAAACGCCTGTGACCCGCTTTTCAGCGCCTGGCGCGCCTCGGGCAAGCAGGATCCGCTCTCTTACCTGGAACGCATTCGCCTGGCGATGAAGGCCGGAAACACCCGGCTGGTCACCGTGCTGGCGGGCCAGATGCCAGCGGATTATCAGACCATTGCGTCCGCCGTTATCAGTCTGGCGAACGATCCCAATACCGTGCTGACGTTTGCGCGCACCACCGGCGCGACCGATTTTACCCGTCAAATGGCGGCGGTGGCCTTTACCAGCGTGGCGCGTGATGATGTGGAAAACGCCCGGCTGATGATCCCGCAGCTGGTGCAGGCCCAGCAGCTGAATGACGATCAAACCCAGGAGCTGCGCGATATCGTTGCGTGGCGGCTGATGGGAACAGATGTCACCGACGAACAGGCGCGCTGGCGTGACGATGCGGTAATGCGTTCAAACTCTGTCTCGCTGGTAGAACGTCGCGTGCGCATGGCGTTGGGCACGGGCGATCGTCGTGGCCTCAATACCTGGCTGGCGCGTCTGCCGATGGATGCCAAAGAGAAAGATGAATGGCGTTACTGGCAGGCGGACCTGTTGCTGGAGCGTGGTCGTGAAGACGAAGCCAAAGAGATCCTCCACTCCCTGATGCAGCAGCGCGGCTTCTACCCGATGGCGGCGGCGCAGCGTCTGGGCGAGGAGTACACCCTGAAGATCGACAAAGCGCCAGCTAACGCGAACCCGGCGCTGACGCAGGGGCCAGAAATGGCGCGCGTGCGCGAGCTGATGTACTGGAATCTGGATAATACCGCGCGCAGCGAATGGGCCAATCTGGTGACCAGCCGCACCACGAATGAGAAAGCGCAGCTTGCCCGCTATGCGTTTGATAATCGCTGGTGGGATCTGAGCGTACAGGCGACGATCGCCGGCAAGCTGTGGGATCATCTCGAAGAGCGTTTCCCGCTGGCTTATAAAGATCTCTTCGAGCGTTACACCAGCGGCAAAGACATTCCGCAAAGCTACGCGATGGCGATCGCCCGTCAGGAGAGTGCGTGGAACCCGAAAGTGCGTTCTCCGGTGGGGGCCAGTGGCCTGATGCAAATTATGCCGGGCACCGCGACGCACACGGTGAAGATGTTCAACATTCCAGGTTATAGCAGCCCGTCACAGCTTCTCGATCCGGATACCAACATCAACATCGGCACCAGCTACTTGCAGTATGTCTATCAGCAGTTCGGTAATAACCGCATCTTCGCGTCAGCGGCGTACAACGCCGGACCCGGCCGCGTGCGGACATGGCTTGGCAATAGCGCAGGGCGTATCGACGCCGTGGCGTTCGTCGAGAGCATTCCGTTCTCGGAAACGCGCGGCTATGTGAAGAACGTGCTGGCGTATGACGCCTACTATCGCTACTTCATGGGGCAGAAAGATACCCTGATGAGCGATGCCGAGTGGCAGAGACGTTACTGATCGGCGTGGGTTGTGTTATGCTGTACTCGCTAATGAGTACAAGAGGCAGCATAACATGACCCAGCATTCCCCGTATTCCTCGGCGATGGCCGAACAGCGTCACCAGGAGTGGCTTCGTTTTGTGGAGCTGCTTCGCCAGTCTTACGAGCAGGATTTGCACCTACCCCTCATGCAGCTGATGCTTACGCCGGACGAGCGTGAGGCGCTGGGCACGCGCGTGCGGATTATTGAAGAGCTATTGCGCGGTGAGATGAGCCAGCGCGAGCTGAAAAACGAGCTGGGCGCGGGCATCGCGACGATTACCCGTGGGTCAAACAGCCTGAAGTCTGCGCCGGTTGAGCTGCGCCAGTGGCTCGAGTCATTCTTATTGAGCGATCAACGATAAATGGCGTTATGAAACGGGCTTAGCGCCAGGATCACCGCCTGGTGGTAAACGCTCGAACGGGTGAGCTTGCCCGCGGTAAAGACGCCAATCGCCCCTTCTTTACGGCCAATCTCATCAATGCCGGTGTACTGCGACATCACCGGCCCGAGCGCTTCGCCTTCGCGAACTTTCTCCAGAATAATCTCCGGCAGGGGCAGGGTGGCTGAACGCGCTTCGCCGCGCTGCTCACGGCTTTCAATCACCACCCAGCTGAAGGTTGCCCCTTCGTCGATGCCCGCTTCAATCGCGACCCAAAAGTCAGCGTCTGGCGCGGCGGCTTTGGCATTCGCCACGCGATTTCGTGCGCCAGCGCGCGTTTCCTCGCTGCCAAACGGCTGCTCCGGCACACCACTCTCGACGCCGACGGCGTCAATATGGCAGGATCCTTCGCCGAAGATCTCTTCAAATGCCCTTAGAATTGCCTGAATTTTGGCAGGATTGGTGGTAGCAGAGACAACATGGTGCATAATTAAGCTCGATTTAAAAAAATTCATCGCAGTATAACGGAAAAAAAGCATGTTACAGGTATACCTTGTTCGCCACGGTGAAACGCAGTGGAACGCCGAGCGACGTATTCAAGGCCAGTCAGACAGTCCTCTCACCGACAAGGGTGTGCAACAAGCGTGGCAGGTGGCGGAGCGCGCCAGAACGCTGGGTATCACTCACGTCATCTCCAGTGATTTAGGCCGCACGCAGCAGACGGCGCGCATCATTGCCGATGCCTGTGGCTGTGACGTCACCCTCGAACCGCGCCTGCGCGAACTGGATATGGGTGTGCTGGAAAAACGTCCTATCGATACGCTGACGGAAACCGAAGAAGGCTGGCGTCGCACGCTGGTGAACGGTACTGAAGATGGTCGCATCCCGGAGGGGGAATCCATGCAGGAGCTGAGCGTGCGCATGCATGCCGCGCTGGCCGAGTGCCTGAAACTTCCTGCGGGTAGCCGACCGCTGCTGGTGAGCCACGGTATCGCGCTGGGTTGCCTGGTGAGCACCATTCTGGGACTGCCGGCTTATGCCGAGCGTCGTTTGCGTCTGCGCAACTGTTCCATTTCCCGTATCGACTATCAGGAAAGTGCCTGGCTGGCATCGGGGTGGGTGGTTGAGATGGCAGGGGACATTTCGCATCTTGATGCCCCTGCACTGGACGAATTGCAGCGTTAACGACGTACCGGAATCAGGAATTCCATACGCAGATTGATAGGGCCTTCTTCCGGTTTAGCATCATGCGCCGGATAGTAGCGCTCAATGTCCTGACCTTTACGGCGATTCAGATTCAGCATCGGCATGCAGGTCCCGTAAACGGTCAGGATGAACTCCTGAACGCCCGTGCCTAAACCTTCGTATGAGAACATCACATACTCGCCGCCTTCCAGCACGACAGGCTTCGAGCCATGAATGTAACCGTTCGCCATGTCAGGCGTCAGCGCCGTGGTATAGAACACCTCCTGCTCGTCGTCTTTTTCCTGGCTTGGATGCGTTTCGTTCAGGCCATACAGAATCGGCGGGATCGCCGGAGCGTGGCTTAAAAATTCGCGCCAGAACTGAACGCGCATCTGATGGCGGAACTCGGAGATCTGCTCCAGGGAACAGGAGTAGCTCTGCGTGGTGCCAACCAGGTGCGTTTCCGGCAGGGTGATGATTTCATATTTTGGCATCGCAAACTCGCCCAGACGCAGCGGCGGACGCATACCAAAGGAACTCCAGTCCGGCGAACGACGATAAAGCGCTGGCGTTAACGAGAACTGTTTTTTAAAGGCGCGGGTGAAGGTTTGCTGTGAATCGAAGCGATATTGCAGGGCAATATCCAGGATTGGTCGCGCGGTCAGGCGCAACGCTACAGCAGACTTTGATAACCGTCGTGCACGAATATAAGCACCGATAGCATGACCGGTGACATCTTTGAACATCCTTTGCAGATGCCACTTGGAATAGCCTGCTTTTGCCGCCACATTATCCAGTGACAATGGCTGGTCGAGATGACCTTCCAGCCAGGTGAGCAGGTCGCGAATAATTCCAGCCTGATCCATATACTATCCTCATCCTTAAAACTGCCGCAGGTGCCTGTTTACAGGTTAGCGGATAATAGCATTTTTTGACGTTTTAGCATTCAGTGTTTTTTTTGCGCATAAATGCTTTTTGTGGTGATTTATGTGCGGATATATTCTAATCCTGTGATCTTGCTACATTTTTACCTAACCTGTTGAATAATCGCTCAGCGTAATTTTTTATGAATGGTAACAATATGAAATACAAGGTTTTAGTCTTTGCGGCTCTGGCGCTGATGGCAGGGCGCGTGGCGCAGGCGGAGCAAATTGGCTCCGTGGATACCGTGTTTAAAATGTTTGGGCCGGACCACAAAATTGTGGTGGAGGCCTTTGACGATCCGGACGTGAAAAACGTCACCTGCTATGTCAGCAGGGCGAAGACGGGCGGGATTAAAGGCGGCCTGGGTCTGGCTGAAGACACGTCTGACGCGGCCATTTCCTGCCAGCAGGTTGGCCCGGTGGAATTGAGTGACAAAATCAAAAACGGCAAAGCGCAGGGCGACGTCGTATTCCAGAAACGGACCTCGCTGGTATTCAAAAAGCTACAGGTAGTGCGTTTTTATGACGCGAAGCGCAACACCCTGGCTTATCTGGCTTATTCCGACAAAGTCGTGGAAGGGTCACCGAAAAACGCGATTAGCGCGGTGCCGATTATGCCGTGGCATTAATACAGAGATGAACCATGCAACAACCTGTGGTCTGGCTGGTTGAAGACGAAACCAGTATTGCCGATACGCTTATCTACATGCTTCAGCAGGAAGGGTTTGCGGTAAAGGCGTTTGAACGGGGGCTACCCGTGCTGGAGGCGGCGCGGCGGCAGGTTCCGGCGCTCGCCATTCTGGATATCGGGCTGCCGGACATCAGTGGTTTCGAGCTCTGCCGCCAGCTTCTGGCGCAGCATCCGTCACTGCCCGTGCTGTTTCTGACGGCACGCAGTGACGAAGTGGATAAACTCCTCGGCCTGGAAATGGGCGCAGACGACTACGTCGCCAAACCTTTCTCCCCGCGCGAGGTATGCGCCCGGGTAAGGACCATTTTACGCCGGATGCAAAAATCTGCCGCGCCAGCAGAGACGGTGCGTATCGGGCAGTTTGAGCTGAACGAACCAGCAGCCCGAATCAGCTGGTGCGGTGAAGCATTGCCCCTGACCCGCTACGAATTCTTGCTGCTCAAAACCCTGTTACAGGCGCCCGGACGCGTATTTTCTCGCCAGCAGCTCATGGACAAGGTATGGGGTGAAGACGGGGACAGTTTCGATCGTACCGTGGATACCCACATCAAAACCCTTCGCGCCAAGCTGCGGGCGGTGAACGAGGAACTCTCACCCATCAGCACCCATCGCGGTATGGGCTATAGTCTGGGCCTTTACTGATGCGCATTGGGATGCGGTTATTGCTGGGATATTTCCTCATCGTGGCCATCGCCGCGTGGTTTGTGCTGTCGATCTTTGTTCAGGAAGTGAAGCCCGGCGTGCGAAGGGCAACCGAGGGCACGTTGATCGATACCGCGACCTTGCTCGCCGAAGTCGGGCGTGAGGATCTTCTTTCGGGCAATGCGCAGCAGGGCAAACTGGCGCAGGCCTTTTCCCAGCTCCATCAGCGGCCTTTCCGCGCCAATATCGGCGGCATTCATAAGGTGCGCAACGAGTATCACGTCTATATGACCGATGCGCAGGGGAGAGTGGTGTTTGATTCCACAGGCCTGGCGTTAGGACAAGATTACTCTCGCTGGAACGACGTCTGGCTGACGCTTCGCGGCGAATACGGCGCGCGCAGTACTCAGATCAATCCCGAGGATCCGGAGAGTACGGTGATGTATGTTGCCGCGCCGGTTGTGGAACAGGGCCAAATCATCGGCGTGCTGTCGGTGGGGAAACCTAACAGCGCGATGGACCCGGTTATTCATCGCAGCGAGCGGCGAATTCTGTGGGCAGGCGGGGCGCTGCTCGGCATTGCTTTGCTGATCGGTCTTTTTGTCGCCTGGTGGATCAACCGTTCCATCAGTACGTTATCGCACTACGCCGACTCGGTGACCACCGACACGCCTCTCCCGCTGCCCAATCCGGGCAGCAGCGAACTGCACAAGCTGGCCCAGGCGCTGGAAAATATGCGCATTCGCCTCGAAGGGAAAAACTATATTGAACGCTATGTCCATGCGCTCACCCACGAGCTGAAAAGCCCGATCGCGGCCATACGCGGCGCGGCGGAAATACTCGCCGAGCAGCCGCCGCCGCAGGTGGCTGCGCGGTTCATCGATAACATTCTGGTACAAAACGCGCGCATGCAGTCGCTGGTTGAAAAACTGCTCGCTCAGGCTCGGCTTGAAAATCGGGTCGAGATTACGCCCGAGGCCGTCCGGGTCGACTCGCTGTTTACCCGGCTTGCTGACGCGCGATCGGCGCAGCTGGCGACAAAAGAGATTGCGCTGACCCTCCAGCCTGCTTCGCTTTATGTTAAAGGCGATCCCGACCTGCTTGAACAGTCGCTCGGTAATTTGCTGGATAACGCTATCGATTTCACACCGCAGGGCGGATCCATAGAACTGGCGGCCCGGGAAGAGCACGGGCAGATACAGCTGATCGTCACCGACAGCGGAAGCGGGATCCCGGATTACGCGCGGGATCGTATTTTTGAACGCTTCTATTCCCTGCCGCGGGATAATGGGGTTAAGAGCAGCGGGCTTGGGCTGGCCTTTGTCCAGGAGGTGGCTCGTCTGCATCAGGGAGAGATTACATTGCGCAATCGTGATGAAGGCGGCGTGATGGCCACGCTGACACTTCACCGTCCCTTCACATAACTTCAAACTTCCCCCACACAGCCTGGTTACGCTCTCTTCATCGCAAAGGAGACGTAATGATGAAATCCCCCCTGTTCTGGAAAGTAAGCACCCTGCTGGGGTGCATTCTGCTGCTGTTAGTTCCGCTGTGTATGGTGAGTAACCTCATTTCAGAGCGTGAAAGCTACCGTAATGATGTCGAAAACACACTTCGCCAGAGTACCAGTGGACCGCAAAAACTGGTCGGCCCGATGATGGCGATCCCGGTTACGGAGGTCTTCTACAAGTCAGAGGATGAGAAGCAAGTCGAGTACAAGAAAAGCTATATGCGTTTCATCCTGCCGGAGTCTCTGCTTGTTGAGGGTAACCAGCACGTTGAGTCCCGAAATATCGGTATTTATGACGGTCAGATCTGGAACACTGAACTCAACATAAAAGCGCGATTCAACACCGAAAAAATCACGCAGCTGAAAGGGGAGACGATGACCCTGGGGCAGCCGTTTATCGTTGTTGGCGTGGGCGATGCTCGCGGCATTGGCACGGTTAACGTCTCCAGTATCAACGGTGAGACGCTGAGCGTAGAGCCGGGTTCAGGCGTGTATGGGGGGCTTTCCGGTATTCATATCCCGCTGACGGACAAAGCGCTGGAGCCAAAAACGTTTGTCATGGACATGTCGCTGAATCTGGCGGGGACGGGAAGTTTTGCCGTGGTGCCTGTGGGACGTAACAGTGAAATGGCGCTGAACAGCAACTGGCCGCATCCGGGCTTTATGGGTAACTATCTGCCGGTGAAGCACAAAATTGGTGATTCCGGTTTTCAGGCGAACTGGCAGAGCAGCTGGTTTGCGAACAACCTTGAGAGCTGGTTCAACGGCAGTGAATCTCCGACGTGGGAGTCGATCCCCGCTTTCAGCGTCACGGTAGCCACGCCCGCCGATCAGTATCAACTGACTGACCGGGCGATCAAGTACGCTATTTTGCTGATTGCGCTGACGTTTATGGCCTTCTTTGTTTTCGAAACTCTCACCGGTCTGCGCCTGCACCCGATGCAGTATCTGCTGGTGGGGCTTTCGCTGGTGCTGTTCTATCTGGTGCTGCTGGCGCTGTCAGAACACGTCGGCTTTACACCAGCCTGGGTTGTTGCAAGTCTGGTGGGCGCGGCGATGAACGGGATGTACCTGCATGCTGTGCTGAAAAGCTGGAAGCGCAGCGGGCTGTTCGTGCTGGCCCTGCTGGGGCTGGACGTGGTGATGTGGTTCCTGTTGCGCTCGGAGGATAGCGCGCTGCTGTTGGGGTCTGCGGTTCTCGCGCTGGCGCTGTTCGCCGTGATGTACCTGACCCGACATCTCGACTGGTATTCACTTTCACAGCCGAAGCGGTCTGAGCCACCAGCATCGCCGGATGACGATACGATGCGGATCTGGAAATAAAAAAAACGGCGCAAAAGCGCCGTTTTTTACTGCGTGACGGAACGGATTACTCCTGGAGGTCACCGCAGAAACGATAGCCTTCACCATGGATCGTGGCGATGATTTCCGGCGTATCCGGCGTAGATTCGAAATGTTTACGAATACGACGGATGGTTACGTCAACGGTACGATCGTGTGGCTTCAACTCACGACCGGTCATTTTCTTCAGCAGTTCTGCACGGGACTGAATCTTGCCCGGGTTCTCGCAGAAGTGCAGCATCGCGCGGAATTCACTGCGCGGCAGTTTGTACTGCTCACCGTTCGGGCTAATCAGCGAACGGCTATTGATATCAAGTTCCCAGCCGTTGAATTTGTAGCTGTCGACGCTACGACGCTCTTCACTGACCGTACCCAGATTCATGGTGCGGGACAGCAGGTTGCGTGCACGAATGGTTAACTCGCGAGGGTTGAACGGCTTGGTGATGTAGTCATCCGCGCCGATTTCCAGACCAAGAATTTTATCAACCTCGTTGTCACGGCCTGTCAGGAACATCAACGCGACGTTCGCCTGTTCACGCAGTTCGCGCGCCAGAAGAAGCCCGTTTTTGCCCGGCAGATTGATATCCATAATCACCAGGTTGATATCATTTTCAGAAAGGATCTGATGCATCTCTGCGCCATCGGTCGCTTCAAAGACATCGTAGCCTTCTGCTTCGAAAATGCTCTTTAACGTGTTGCGTGTTACCAACTCGTCTTCAACGATAAGAATGTGCGGGGTCTGCATGTTTGCTACCTAAATTGCCAACTAAATCGAAACAGGAAGTACAAAAGTCCCTGACCTGCCTGATGCATGTCGCAAATTAACATGATCGGCTTAACGTGACTAAAGTACGTAATTGCGTTCTTGATGCACTTTCCATCAACGTCAACAACATCATTAGCTTGGTCGTGGGTACTTTCCCTTTGGACCCGACAGTGTCAAAAACGGCTGTCATCCTAACCATTTTAACAGCAACATAACAGGCTAAGTGACACCGGACACCCAATAAAACTACGCTTCGTTGACATATATCAAGTTCAATTGTAGCACGTTAACAGTTTGATGAAATCATCGTAGCTGAATGCTAGCCTTTGTCACAATTTTTCAATAAACCAACTAGTTGCGGACATTGATTGATAAACGGTACGAATCCAATCAGAAAAGAGTATTCATATGGTCATTATCATTACAAAACATAAGGATAATGAACTTCTGTTAACATTCTAACTGATTGTTCAGCCACAAAATAGTTTAGCGTTTTTAATTTGTTATGAAACGCTATTTCAGTGATTTGTGTTGCAAATTTGTAAATTCGCGCTGCGTAATATGATAAAGTGAATCACATTTTTACCCGCTAAATGATTAAAAAGAGAGCATAAATGCATCTGTCGATTGTGCTGGTTGCACCAGCGAGAGCCGAGAATATTGGCGCTGCGGCGCGGGCTATGAAGACCATGGGTTTTACCGATTTGCGTATTGTGGACAGCACCGCACATCAGGAACCTGCTGCGCGGTGGGTTGCGCACGGTTCGGGTGATATTCTCGATAATATAACCACTTACGCAACACTCGCTGACGCGCTGCACGATATTTCGTTTACCATCGCGACGACCGCGCGCAGCCGGGCAAAGTTTCACTATTACGCCACGCCCGCTGAACTGGTGCCGATGCTGGAAGAAAAAAGCCAGTGGCTGGAGAAAGCCGCACTGGTATTTGGGCGCGAGGATTCCGGGCTGACCAACGAAGAACTGGAGCTGGCTGACGTGCTGACGGGCGCGCCGATGGTGGCGGATTATCCATCACTCAATCTGGGGCAGGCGGTGATGGTTTATTGCTATCAATTAGCATCCTTAATACAAATTTCTCAGCCACCGGTGACAATGCCGGATGAAAACCAGCTGGCGGCACTGCGGGTTCGTGCAGATAAGCTTCTTGTGCAGCTGGGCGTCGCGGATGATCAAAAAATGGTGGACTGGTTGCAGCAGCGTTTAGGGCGTCTTGAACAGCGCGACACCGCAATGCTGCACCGATTGCTCCATGATATTGAAAAAAAATTAGCCGAGTAAAATCGTGCCATAGGTTTTTATTATGGCCGATCCTGCTGATGTCAGGGGTTGCATCTGGGGGATTCCGATGAAAATAAATCAGCCCACAGTGGGACGTGAGAATGTCCCGAATTGTGATCAAATTAAAAATTCATTGACTTAAGAAGCTCGATCCTTTAACCCTAAAAGAATAGAGCACAGACAGATAATAATGACAGAGTACACAACATCCATGAAACGCATCAGCATCACCACCATTACTACAACCATCATCATTACCACAGGTAACGATGCGGGCTGACGCGTACAGGAAAAACAGAAAAAAGCCCGCACCTGAACAGTGCGGGCTTTTTTTTCGGCTAAAGGAAATGAGGTAGAACCATGCGAGTGTTGAAGTTCGGCGGTACGTCAGTGGCAAATGCAGAGCGTTTTCTGCGTGTTGCCGATATCCTGGAAAGCAACGCCAGGCAGGGGCAGGTTGCCACCGTGCTCTCTGCCCCGGCTAAAATCACGAACCACCTGGTGGCGATGATTGAAAAAACCATCGGTGGTCAGGATGCACTGCCGAACATCAGCGACGCCGAGCATATCTTCGCCGATCTGCTTCAGGGGCTGGCAGACGCCCAGCCTGGTTTCCCGCTGGCGCAGTTGAAAGCCACTGTTGAACTCGAATTTGCCCAGATCAAACATGTTCTTCACGGTATCAGCCTGCTGGGTCAGTGCCCGGACAGCATCAACGCGGCGCTGATTTGCCGGGGTGAAAAGCTCTCCATCGCCATCATGGCGGGGGTGCTGGAAGCGCGCGGTCACCACGTGACGGTCATCGATCCGGTTGAGAAACTGCTGGCAGTAGGCCACTACCTTGAATCCACCGTCGACATTGCCGAGTCGACACGCCGCATTGCGGCAAGCAAAATTCCGTCTGACCATATGATCCTGATGGCAGGCTTCACCGCCGGTAACGAGAAGGGCGAACTGGTGGTGCTGGGGCGTAACGGCTCTGATTACTCCGCTGCCGTGCTGGCGGCCTGTTTACGTGCAGACTGTTGTGAGATCTGGACTGACGTCGACGGCGTTTATACCTGCGATCCGCGTCAGGTGCCGGACGCCAGGTTGTTGAAGTCGATGTCGTACCAGGAAGCGATGGAGCTTTCCTACTTCGGTGCTAAAGTGCTTCACCCGCGTACCATCTCCCCGATTGCCCAGTTCCAGATCCCTTGCCTGATTAAAAATACCGGTAATCCGCAAGCGCCGGGTACGCTGATTGGCGCCAGCGCGGATGAAGATGACCTGCCGGTGAAAGGCATTTCGAATCTTAATAACATGGCGATGTTCAGCGTCTCCGGCCCGGGCATGAAGGGCATGGTCGGCATGGCTGCGCGCGTGTTTGCCGCCATGTCCCGCAACGGGATCTCCGTCGTGCTGATCACGCAGTCTTCCTCGGAATATAGCATCAGCTTCTGCGTCCCACAGGGCGATTGCCTGCGCGCCCGTCGCGCGCTGGAAGAAGAGTTCTACCTGGAGCTGAAAGAGGAACTGCTGGAGCCGCTCTCTATTCAGGAGCGCCTGGCCGTGATCTCCGTGGTGGGCGACGGCATGCGCACCCTGCGCGGTATCTCTGCCAAATTCTTTGCCGCGCTGGCGCGGGCCAATATCAATATCGTGGCGATTGCCCAGGGCTCATCAGAGCGTTCAATTTCCGTGGTTGTGGATAACGATGATGCCACTACCGGCGTGCGCGTGGTGCATCAGATGCTGTTCAATACCGACCAGGTGATTGAGCTGTTTCTGGTGGGCGTTGGCGGCGTCGGCGGCGCGCTGCTGGAGCAGGTCAAGCGCCAGCAGGAGTGGCTTAAGAAAAAGCACATCGATCTACGCGTCTGCGGTATCGCTAACTCGAAAGCATTGCTGACTAACGTCCACGGTCTGAACCTGGAAAACTGGCAGGCGGAGCTGGAAGAGGCAAAAGAGCCGTTTAACCTGGGCCGCCTGATCCGTCTGGTAAAAGAGTATCACCTGCTTAACCCGGTGATCGTCGACTGTACCTCCAGCCAGGCGGTGGCCGATCAGTACGCGGATTTCCTGCGCGAAGGCTTCCACGTGGTGACGCCGAACAAAAAGGCCAACACCTCGTCGATGGATTACTATCACCAGCTGCGCCTGGCGGCGAGTAAGTCGCGCCGCAAGTTTCTGTATGACACCAACGTGGGCGCGGGCCTGCCGGTCATTGAGAACCTGCAAAACCTGCTGAACGCGGGGGATGAACTCCAGCGTTTCTCCGGCATCCTTTCCGGCTCTCTGTCGTTTATCTTCGGCAAGCTGGATGAAGGGATGAGCCTGTCGGAAGCCACCCGCGCCGCGCGCGAGCTGGGCTACACCGAGCCAGACCCGCGCGACGACCTTTCCGGCATGGACGTGGCGCGTAAGCTGCTGATCCTGGTGCGTGAGACGGGCCGCGAGCTGGAGCTTTCGGATATCGTGATTGAACCGGTGCTGCCTGCCGAGTTTGACAGCAGCGGCGATGTCAGCACCTTTATGGCGAATTTGCCCCAGCTTGACGATGCCTTTGCCGCACGCGTTGCGAAAGCCCGTGATGAAGGTAAGGTATTGCGCTATGTTGGCAACATTGAAGAAGACGGCGTGTGCCGGGTGAAGATTGCCGAAGTGGATGGCAACGATCCGCTGTATAAGGTGAAAAACGGCGAGAACGCCCTGGCGTTCTACAGCCATTATTATCAGCCACTGCCGCTGGTGCTTCGCGGCTATGGCGCAGGGAATGATGTAACGGCGGCAGGCGTGTTTGCCGATCTGCTGCGTACCCTGTCATGGAAGTTAGGAGTTTAAGATGGTTAAAGTATATGCCCCGGCTTCCAGCGCCAATATGAGCGTCGGGTTTGACGTGCTGGGGGCGGCGGTGACGCCGGTGGATGGTTCGCTGCTGGGTGATACGGTAACGGTTGAGGCGTCAGAGCACTTCAGCCTGAATAACGTGGGCCGCTTCGCCAGCAAACTGCCGTCTGAGCCGCGCGAAAATATCGTTTATCAGTGCTGGGAACGCTTCTGTCAGGAGATCGGCAAAAACGTGCCGGTCGCCATGACGCTGGAAAAGAGCATGCCGATTGGCTCGGGCCTCGGCTCGAGCGCCTGCTCGGTGGTCGCCGCGCTGGTGGCGATGAATGAGCACTGCGGCAAGCCGCTGAACAACAGCCGTCTGCTGGCGCTGATGGGCGAGCTGGAGGGGCGCATCTCCGGCAGCATTCATTATGATAATGTGGCGCCATGTTTCCTCGGCGGCATGCAGCTGATGATTGAAGAAAATGGCATCATCAGCCAGCAGGTGCCAGGGTTTGATGAGTGGCTGTGGGTACTGGCCTATCCGGGCATTAAAGTGTCTACCGCCGAAGCGCGTGCGATCCTGCCAGCGCAGTATCGTCGTCAGGACTGTATCGCCCACGGGCGTCATCTGGCGGGCTTTATTCACGCCTGCTACACCCGTCAGCCGCAGCTGGCGGCGAAACTGATGAAAGACGTCATTGCCGAACCGTATCGCACGAAGCTGCTGCCGGGCTTTAACGATGCGCGACAGGCATCCATGGATATCGGCGCACAGGCGTGTGGCATCTCCGGCTCCGGCCCGACGCTGTTCGCCTTATGCGACAAGCCAGACACCGCGCAGCGCGTGGCGGACTGGCTCTCTAAACACTACCTGCAAAATCAGGAAGGCTTTGTTCATATTTGCCGTCTGGACACGGCTGGCGCACGAGTACTGGGATAACGAATGAAACTCTACAACCTTAAAGATCATAACGAGCAGGTCAGCTTCGCGCAGGCGGTAACGCAGGGTTTGGGCAAAAATCAGGGGCTGTTCTTTCCCCACGACCTGCCGGAATTTCAGCTGACTGAAATTGATGAACTGCTGAAACAGGACTTTGTCACCCGCAGCACCAAAATTCTGTCTGCGTTTATCGGCGACGAAATCCCGCAGGAGCTGCTCGAAGAGCGCGTGCGCGCGGCGTTTGCTTTCCCGGCTCCGGTGAAACAGGTGGAGCCTGACATTGGCTGTCTGGAGCTGTTCCACGGCCCGACGCTGGCGTTCAAAGATTTCGGCGGTCGCTTTATGGCGCAGATGCTGACCCACATCAGCGGTGACAAACCGGTGACCATCCTGACCGCGACCTCCGGTGATACCGGGGCAGCGGTGGCCCATGCGTTCTACGGCCTGAAAAACGTCCGCGTGGTGATCCTCTATCCGAAAGGCAAAATCAGTCCGCTTCAGGAAAAACTGTTCTGCACCCTGGGGGGCAACATTGAAACCGTGGCGATCGACGGCGATTTCGATGCCTGCCAGGCGCTGGTCAAGCAGGCCTTCGATGACGAAGAGCTGAAGGCGGCGCTGGGGCTGAACTCTGCCAACTCCATCAACATCAGCCGTCTGCTGGCGCAGATCTGCTACTACTTCGAAGCGGTGGCGCAGCTGCCGCAGGAAGCGCGCAATCAGCTGGTGGTTTCCGTGCCAAGCGGGAACTTCGGCGATCTGACGGCGGGTCTGCTGGCAAAATCACTCGGCCTGCCGGTGAAACGCTTTATTGCCGCCACCAACGCCAACGACACTGTGCCGCGTTTCCTGAAGGACGGAAAATGGGCGCCGAACGCGACTCAGGCCACGCTCTCCAATGCGATGGATGTGTCACAGCCTAACAACTGGCCGCGTGTGGAAGAGCTGTTCCGCCGTAAGGTCTGGCGTCTGGGCGACCTGGGCTACGCTGCGGTAACGGACGAAACCACTAAAGCCACCCTGCGCGAGCTGAAAGCGGTGGGGTACACTTCTGAGCCACACGCGGCGATTGCCTATCGTGCCCTGCGCGATCAGCTTCAACCGGGCGAGTATGGCCTGTTCCTCGGCACCGCCCATCCAGCCAAGTTCAAAGAGAGCGTGGAAGCGATCCTGGGCGAAACGCTGCCGCTGCCAAAAGAGCTGGCCGAGCGCGCCGATCTGCCGCTGCTGTCCCATGAGCTGCCCGCAGACTTTGCCGCGCTGCGTAAGCTGATGATGACCCGAGCGTAAGTTTGTTGCCCGGTGGCGGCTACGCCTTACCGGGCCTACAACGGCTCAGAATGTAGGCCGGGTAAGGCGAAGCCGCCACCCGGCTTTTTTATGGAGAAATTAAGGAGAAAAACAGCAGGAAAAAAGCAGAAATTCCCAATAAATGCGGTCACTTAGCGTTTAGGATTGCAGAGAATAACATCCCCCGTTCCCATCACGTACTCTCCTTACATCGGCCCACGTCGGGCAAGAAGAATAAGGAGTCACCTGTGTCTACACTGAAACCTGCACTCATCGCGCTTTCCCTGATGCTGGTCGCCCCTATGGCGGTACAGGCATCTGAAATTACTCTCGTACCTGCGGTAAAATTGCAAATAGGCGATCGGGATAATAACGGACACTACTGGGATGGTGGCCGCTGGCGCGACCATGACTGGTGGAAAGCGCACTATGACTGGCGCGATAACCACTGGCGTCCGCACGATGAGCGCCGCGATCGTGACCACCATCATGACGATCGTCGCCATGACGATCATCGTCCTGGCCCGGACTGGAAACACCATTAATGCAGAACCCCGCCAGAGGGCGGGGTTGTCATTTATTGCTCGTGACGCTTAAACACCAGCTCGTTTTTTCCTGACGATGCCTCGTCGAAGAAGTACCCTTCACAGTTAAAGCCGGTGAGCTGCTCTGGCTTCGTCAGGCGGTTTTGGATGATGAAGCGGCTCATCATACCGCGCGCTTTTTTAGCGTAAAAGCTGATCACTTTAAATTTGCCGTTCTTCTCGTCGAGGAACACCGGCTTGATAATGTCCGCATCCAGCTTTTTCGGCTTCACCGATTTAAAGTACTCATCGGAGGCCAGGTTGATCACCACGTTATCCCCCTGGGCTTGCAGCGCCGCGTTAAGCGTGTCGGTGATAACATCGCCCCAGAACTGGTACAGATCTTTGCCTTTGGCGTTTTCCAGGCGGATACCCATCTCCAGGCGATACGGCTGCATTAGATCCAGCGGGCGCAGCACCCCGTACAGGCCGGACAGCATGCGCAGATGCTGCTGGGCAAAATCGAAATCGGCTTCGCTAAACGTTTCTGCTTGCAGGCCAGTGTAGACATCACCTTTGAAGGCTAACAGCGCCTGGCGGGCATTAGCGGGCGTGAAGTCAGGCTGCCAGTCGTGAAAACGGGTGGCGTTCAGGTCGGCGAGTTTATCGCTGATGCTCATCAGCGAGGCGATCTGCGGAGCCGAAAGTTTACGCGCTTCGCGGATCAGCTGTTGCGAGTAGTCCAGCAATTCCGGCTGGGTATAACGCTCAGTGGCGAGCGGGCTCTGGTAGTCGAGCGTTTTTGCAGGTGAAATCAGAATCAGCATATCCAGTCCTTGCAGGAAATTTAGAGCGACTTTAACAAAAAATCGCCCTGAATTGATCGATAGCTGTTATTGCCGCGGCAAATCATCCCAGGTGCCAGGGGCAAGCTGTGACTCGATTTCGGGATAGCGTGAGGCGTCAAAGACGGGCTGTACGCCGAGCTTGCGCTGACGCAGATAATCGCGCGCGATCAGCGCCACAACCGGTGAAAGGAGCAAAATGGCCGTCAGGTTGGTGATGGCCATCAGCGCCATAATGACGTCCGCTATTTGCCAGATCATCGGCATGCTGAGCAGGGAGCCGACGATCACCATCGTCAGCACCCCCGCGCGAAGTACGTTGCGGGCCAGACGCGAATCAACCTTCAGGAAAATAAGGTTATTTTCGGCATAGATATAGTTCACCGCAATGGAACTGAAGGCAAACAGCCCCACGACAAGTGCGACAAGGCCCGCGCCCCAGCCGCCGACGAGGGAGGCCAGCGCCTGTTGTACCCAATGAATACCTGTCGTATTGCCGGACGGATGTTCAGTCGCGCCAGCCAGCAGCATTATCATCGCGCTGGCGGAACAGATAACAATGGTGTCTGTGAAGACGCCAATCATCTGCACAATGCCCTGCGCGGCGGGATGCGGGGGCCAGGATGCGGCCGCGGCGGCGGCATTCGGCGTGGAACCCATCCCCGCTTCGTTGGAGAACATCCCCCGTTGAAATCCTGCGGCGAGTGCCTGGCTTACGGTGTAACCCAGTGCGCCGGAAGCAGCTTCGCGCCAGCCGAACGCGCTTTTGAAAATGGTGGCGATAATGTTCGGCACCTCGTCGATATGTATCGCGCACACCAACAGGCTGGTGGACACCCACAGCAGCGCCATCAGCGGAACCAGCCACTGCATCAGGCGGGCAACCCCTTTTAGCCCGGTCACAATGGTCAGCAGGGTGAGAAGGGCAAGCGCGCCGCCCGTCAGCCACTCCGGACAGTTGAAGGCGAAACGTAGCGCGTGGGCGACGGAGTTTGCCTGTACGGTATTGAAAATAAGGCCATAGGCAATCAGTAAAAAGAGTGAGAAGAGCACGCCCATCCAGCGCATTCCCAGCCCGCGAGCCATATACCAGGCAGGGCCGCCGCGGAACTGACCTTTACTGTCTTTTTCTTTGTAGAGCTGCGCAAGGGAGCACTCCGCAAAGGAGGTGGCCATGCCGATAATCGCTGTCACCCACATCCAGAATACCGCGCCCGGACCGCCCGCACCGATCGCCAGCGCGACACCGGCCAGGTTACCGCTGCCCACGCGCGCGGCCAGGCTGGTACAGAGCGCCTGAAACGAGGTCAGGCCGCCCGGCTGTGGGGTGACGCTGTTTTTCAGACTTCTGCCAAATTTGCGGATATAGCGGAACTGAATCAGCCCGCTGCGCCACGTAAACCAGATACCTGCTCCTGAAAGCAGGTATATCATGATCGAACCCCAGAGGACTTCGTTAATAAAGAAAAAGAAATCAGGCACTAACGTCCCTCTTGTTGATGCCAAAGTGAATATGTAAGCGCTATCACTGAGTGTGCATGCTGTTACTTAGCAGCCTGTTAATATTCTGAGTTTATCATACTCTGCCTAAGCGCACTGTCTGCGGTTGCGCTGCCTCTCACTCGTGTTATCATCAGGGCAGACCGGTTACATCCCCCTAACAAGTAAACCTGTCATTTTTCCGCTGCTGGCAAGCTGTCGGTAGTGTGAATTATCCAGGGCACGTTAAAAGAGAAACACTATCATGACGGATAAATTGACCTCCCTTCGTCAGTTCACCACTGTCGTCGCTGACACCGGAGATATCGCGGCAATGAAGCTGTACCAGCCGCAGGATGCCACAACCAACCCTTCTCTGATCCTTAACGCCGCGCAGATCCCTGAGTATCGCAAACTGATCGACGAGGCGGTGACCTGGGCGAAAGCACAGAGCAATGACCGCGCGCAGCAGGTTGTGGATGCCACTGACAAACTGGCAGTGAACATCGGTCTGGAAATCCTGAAACTCGTTCCTGGCCGTATCTCTACCGAAGTTGATGCACGTCTCTCCTACGACACCGAAGCGTCTATCGCCAAAGCAAAACGCCTGATTAAACTGTACAACGATGCGGGCATCAGCAACGATCGTATCCTGATCAAACTGGCCTCTACCTGGCAGGGCATCCGCGCTGCTGAGCAGCTGGAAAAAGAAGGCATCAACTGTAACCTGACTCTGCTGTTCTCCTTCGCGCAGGCGCGTGCATGTGCAGAAGCTGGCGTATACCTGATTTCTCCGTTCGTGGGCCGTATTCTGGACTGGTACAAAGCCAATACCGACAAGAAAGAGTATGCGGCGTCTGAAGATCCAGGCGTGATTTCCGTGACTGAAATCTACGAATACTACAAACAGCACGGCTATGAGACCGTTGTTATGGGCGCAAGCTTCCGTAACGTCGGCGAAATCATCGAGCTGGCTGGCTGTGACCGCCTGACCATCGCCCCTGCGCTGCTGAAAGAGCTGGCAGAAAGCGAAGGGACTATCGAACGTAAACTTTCTTACACCGGCGAAGTGAAAGCGCGCCCGGAGCGCATCACCGAATCCGAGTTCCTGTGGCAGCATAACCAGGATCCAATGGCCGTAGATAAACTGGCGGATGGTATCCGTAAGTTTGCTATCGACCAGGAAAAACTGGAAAAAATGATCGGCGACCTGCTGTAATCATTCTGCGTGACCGGGTTCCCGGTCACGCGTCTTCCCCCCCACCACTGTCTGAATTTCCTCTCTGCGTGTATCATTCCCTTTAATCAGTACTTTTTTAATGGAATGGATATGAATACCTTACGCATCGGCCTAGTGTCGATTTCTGACCGCGCCTCCAGCGGTGTTTATCAGGATAAAGGCATCCCTGCTCTGGAAGCGTGGCTGAGCAGCGCGCTCACTACCCCGTTTGAGATCCAGACTCGCCTGATCCCGGACGAGCAGCCGATCATCGAGCAGACCCTGTGTGAACTGGTGGATGAGATGAGTTGCCACCTTGTTCTGACAACGGGCGGAACCGGCCCCGCGCGCCGCGATGTGACGCCGGACGCGACGCTGGCGATTGCCGACCGCGAAATGCCGGGCTTCGGTGAACAGATGCGCCAGATCAGTCTACACTTTGTCCCGACGGCCATTCTCTCTCGCCAGGTGGGGGTGATCCGCAAGCAGGCGTTGATCCTTAACCTGCCGGGTCAGCCGAAGTCGATCAAAGAAACGCTGGAAGGGGTGAAAGCCGAGGACGGCAGCGTTATCGTGCACGGCATCTTTGCAAGTGTACCGTATTGTATACAGTTGCTTGACGGTCCCTATGTGGAAACTGACGGCAACGTGGTAGCAGCATTTCGCCCTAAAAGCGCTCGCCGCGAAACAATCTCCTGAAATTGATTAAAATGTGACATTCGCGCCAGCCACGGTAGCGTGTAAATGGATTTACGATATAGTAATTTTTTCTTTACGATTGCTGTAAAAAATAATCCACAACACATGCACAATGGTTCGCTATGTCACATAACACCCGACCTCTGAATCGACAGGACTACAAAACCCTGACGCTCGCCGCCTTAGGCGGCGCGCTGGAGTTTTACGACTTCATCATCTTCGTCTTCTTCGCTGCCGTCGTGGGGGCGCTGTTTTTCCCGGCGGATATCCCTGAATGGCTGCGTCAGGTGCAAACCTTCGGCATTTTTGCCGCCGGATATCTGGCGCGTCCGCTGGGCGGCATTGTCATGGCGCACTTTGGCGATCTGGTTGGGCGCAAGAAGATGTTTACCCTCAGTATCCTGCTGATGGCCGTGCCGACGCTGGCGATTGGTCTTTTGCCTACCTATGAGTCGATGGGCATTATCGCCCCGTTATTACTGCTGCTGATGCGTATTCTCCAGGGGGCGGCCATCGGTGGGGAAGTGCCGGGCGCCTGGGTGTTTGTCGCTGAGCACGTCCCGGTGCGCCGGATCGGCATTGCGTGCGGAACGCTGACCGCAGGGCTGACGATCGGGATCCTGCTTGGCTCCGTGGTCGCCACCATCATCAATACCAGCATGACGCAGCAGGCCGTTCACGACTGGGGCTGGCGTATCCCGTTCCTGCTGGGCGGGGCGTTTGGGTTGGTGGCAATGTACCTGCGACGCTGGTTGCAGGAGACGCCAATATTTCTGGAAATGCAGCAGCGAAAGGCGCTGGCGCAAGAACTGCCGGTGAAAACGGTGGTGGTGCGGCATAAAAAAGCGGTGGTGGTATCGATGCTTCTGACCTGGCTGCTGTCTGCGGGCATTGTGGTGGTCATTTTGATGTCGCCAGTCTGGCTGCAAAAACAGTACGGTTTTGCGCCCGCCGTGACGTTACAGGCGAACAGTATCGCGACAATTATGCTCTGCTTTGGCTGTCTGGCCGCCGGTCTGGCGGCGGATCGTTTCGGGGCCAGCGTGACCTTTATTGTCGGCAGCCTGCTGCTGGCCGCGTCGAGCTGGGCATTTTACCACCTGGCGGGCAGTCATCCTGAACAGCTGTTCCTGCTGTACGGCATCGTCGGGCTGTGCGTGGGCGTCGTTGGCGCCGTACCGTACGTGATGGTCCGCGCCTTCCCGCCGGAGGTACGCTTTACCGGGATCTCTTTCTCTTATAACGTCTCGTATGCCATTTTCGGTGGGCTAACGCCAATAGTGGTCACGGTGTTAATGGGGGTGTCACCCCTCGCACCAGCGTGGTACGTGCTGGCGTTATCGCTGATGGGGCTGGTATTGGGGATGTGGCTTCGCCAGTCAGCGGGACGTCGGGCCCGCGACGGGGCCACGACAGAGGGATCAGTGTTTTTCACCAATCGGTAGAATGGTGCGGCCGAACTGCTCGTTCAGCACTTCACCCATAGCGAGGTAGATTGCGCTTGCGCCGCAAACCAGACCCACCCAGCCGGCAACGTGAACGATGCCTTCGTTATCCGCCAGGTGACCGATGGCCAGCAGGGCGAACAGTACGGTCAGGCTCAGGAAGACGAATTGCAGCGCGCGGTTCGCCTTAAGGGTGCCGAAGAACATGAACAGGGTGAATACGCCCCACAGTCCCAGGTACACGCCCAGGAAATGGGTGTTTGCCGCCTCCGCCAGGCCCATTTTAGGCATCAGCAGAATCGCGACCAGAGTCAGCCAGAAGGAACCGTAAGAGGTAAAGGCGGTTAAGCCGAAGGTGTTGCCTTTCTTATATTCCAGCAGGCCCGCAAAAATTTGTGCGATACCGCCGTAAAAAATGCCCATCGCCAGGATAATGCCGTCCATCGGGAACATCCCGATATTGTGCAGGTTCAGCAGAATGGTGGTCATGCCAAAACCCATCAGGCCCAGCGGAGCCGGATTAGCCAACTTAGTGTTGCCCATAAGTCCTCAAAAAAATCATCATTAATATGGTGAAATGGTTAAACCCGCGCCAGTTCTCCCTGACGGGGCGCGGCATCATAATGGGCGGCATCGACGCCGTCTATGATCTCATCGGGGTGAAATTAAAAAATTTTTTATCCTTCCCCCTTGATGGATGCCGTTGTGACCCCATCTTGTAAGCAACCGCAGTGTGTGGACCTGAAAAAAATCAAATCTGGGCAGTTGAAAAAGCACGTTCTGCCCTTATTACAGGTACACAACCACATGTTGACTGAATTTTTAGTGGAGACGTTTAGATGGGTAAAATTATTGGTATCGACCTGGGTACTACCAACTCTTGTGTAGCGATTATGGATGGCACTACTGCACGTGTGCTGGAGAACGCCGAGGGCGATCGCACCACGCCTTCTATCATTGCTTATACCCAGGATGGTGAAACTCTGGTTGGTCAGCCGGCTAAACGTCAGGCAGTGACAAACCCGCAAAACACCCTGTTTGCGATCAAACGCCTGATTGGCCGCCGCTTCCAGGACGAAGAAGTTCAGCGTGACGTTTCCATCATGCCTTACAAAATTATCGCAGCGGATAACGGCGATGCATGGCTTGATGTGAAAGGCACCAAAACTGCACCACCGCAGATCTCTGCTGAAGTGCTGAAAAAAATGAAGAAAACCGCGGAAGATTACCTGGGTGAGCCGGTAACTGAAGCTGTTATTACCGTACCTGCCTACTTCAACGATGCTCAGCGTCAGGCAACCAAAGATGCTGGCCGTATCGCAGGTCTGGAAGTAAAACGTATCATCAACGAACCAACCGCAGCTGCGCTGGCTTACGGTCTGGATAAAGAAGTTGGCAACCGTACTATCGCGGTTTACGACCTGGGTGGTGGTACTTTCGATATCTCTATTATCGAAATCGACGACGTTGACGGCGAAAAAACCTTCGAAGTTCTGGCAACCAACGGTGATACCCACCTGGGTGGTGAAGACTTCGATACCCGTCTGATCAACTACCTCGTTGACGAGTTCAAGAAAGATCAGGGCATTGACCTGCGTAACGACCCGCTGGCGATGCAGCGCCTGAAAGAAGCCGCTGAGAAAGCGAAGATCGAGCTGTCTTCCGCTCAGCAGACCGACGTGAACCTGCCGTACATCACCGCAGACGCGACCGGTCCAAAACACATGAACATCAAAGTGACCCGTGCGAAACTGGAAAGCCTGGTAGAAGACCTGGTGAACCGTTCTATCGAGCCACTGAAAGTTGCATTGCAGGACGCTGGCCTGTCCGTGTCTGACATTCAGGACGTTATCCTGGTAGGTGGTCAGACCCGTATGCCAATGGTTCAGAAGAAAGTGGCTGAATTCTTTGGCAAAGAGCCACGTAAAGACGTTAACCCGGACGAAGCAGTGGCTATCGGTGCTGCGGTTCAGGGTGGTGTACTGACGGGTGAAGTGAAAGACGTACTGCTGCTGGACGTTACCCCGCTGTCTCTGGGTATCGAAACCATGGGTGGCGTGATGACTCCGCTCATCAACAAAAACACCACTATCCCGACGAAACACAGCCAGGTGTTCTCTACCGCTGAAGACAACCAGTCTGCGGTAACCATCCATGTGATTCAGGGTGAGCGTAAGCGTGCGGCAGATAACAAATCTCTGGGTCAGTTCAACCTGGACGGTATTAACCCGGCACCACGCGGCATGCCACAGATCGAAGTCACATTCGACATCGATGCTGACGGTATCCTGCACGTGTCTGCGAAAGACAAAAACAGCGGTAAAGAGCAGAAGATCACCATCAAGGCATCTTCTGGCCTGAACGAAGCGGAAATCGAAAAAATGGTTCGTGATGCCGAAGCTAACGCGGAATCCGACCGTAAGTTCGAAGAGCTGGTTCAGACCCGTAACCAGGGTGACCATCTGCTGCACAGCACCCGTAAGCAGGTTGAAGAAGCGGGCGATAAACTGCCAGCGGAAGACAAAACTGCGATCGAAACTGCACTGAGCGCGCTGGAAACGTCTCTGAAAGGCGAAGACAAAGCGGACATCGAAGCGAAGATGCAGGAGCTGGCACAGGTTTCTCAGAAGCTGATGGAAATCGCTCAGCAGCAGCACGCACAGCAGCAGGCGGGCGCTGATGCTTCCCAGAACAACGCGAAAGACGACGATGTTGTCGACGCTGAGTTCGAAGAAGTGAAAGACAAAAAATAATCGCCCTGATGCAGGGTAAGTAATCGGCACGGGCGTAGGAGAATTCTCCACGCCCGTGCTCGCATGTTAAGGGGCTTAAAAAAACCAATGGCAAAGCAAGACTATTACGAGATTTTAGGCGTTCCGAAAACTGCGGAAGAGCGTGAAATTAAAAAGGCGTATAAGCGCCTGGCCATGAAATTCCACCCGGACCGCAATCAGGGTGACAAAGAGGCTGAAGCCAAATTTAAAGAGATCAAAGAAGCCTACGAAGTCCTGACCGATGCACAAAAACGTGCGGCTTACGACCAGTATGGTCACGCGGCCTTTGAACAGGGCGGCATGGGCGGCGGTGGATTTGGTGGCGGCGGCTTTGGCGGCGGTGCGGATTTCAGCGACATCTTTGGCGATGTATTTGGCGATATCTTCGGTGGTGGTCGTGGTCGTCAACGCGCGGCGCGCGGCGCAGACCTGCGCTACAACATGGATCTGACGCTGGAAGAAGCGGTTCGTGGCGTAACCAAAGAGATCCGTATCCCGACGCTGGAAGAGTGTGACGTTTGCCACGGCAGCGGTGCGAAGGCTGGAACTCAGCCGCAGACCTGTCCGACCTGTCACGGTTCCGGTCAGGTCCAGATGCGTCAGGGCTTCTTCGCGGTGCAGCAGGCGTGTCCGCACTGTCATGGTCGCGGTACGCTGATTAAAGATCCGTGCACCAAATGCCACGGTCATGGTCGCGTTGAGAAAACCAAAACGCTGTCCGTTAAGATCCCGGCGGGCGTTGATACGGGCGACCGCATCCGTCTGGCAGGCGAGGGTGAAGCAGGGGAGCACGGTGCACCGGCAGGCGATCTGTACGTTCAGGTGCAGGTGAAGCAGCACGCCATCTTCGAGCGTGAAGGTAACAACCTGTACTGTGAAGTGCCGATCAACTTCGCGATGGCGGCACTCGGCGGTGAAATCGAAGTGCCAACGCTGGACGGTCGCGTTAACCTGAAAATTCCTGGCGAAACCCAGACCGGCAAACTGTTCCGCATGCGCGGCAAAGGCGTTAAATCCGTTCGCGGTGGCGCGCAGGGTGACCTGTTATGCCGCGTGGTCGTTGAAACGCCGGTCGGCCTGAACGACAAGCAGAAACAGCTCCTGAAAGAGTTGCAGGAAAGCTTTGGCGGCCCAACGGGTGAGAAAAACAGCCCGCGCTCCAAAAGCTTCTTCGATGGCGTCAAAAAATTCTTCGACGATTTAACCCGCTAATTCGCCAGCTGGTTACTATCCTTTAAAGCCCGGAAGCGATTCCGGGCTTTTTGCTTTATAGCCTTATTGCTCGGTTAAACTGAATCTATACCCAATATTAATCTGATTTTACCGATCTGTTTGCGCTGATATTATGGTTTTACCGAAGTATTGTTGTAAAAGAGAGAGTAAACGTGAAATTACTACACCGTTTCTTTAGCAGTGAGGCGTCCGGCGGCATCATTCTGATCATTGCTGCTGTGGCTGCCATGCTGCTCGCCAACATGGGCATGACGCGCGATCTCTATCACGCATTTCTGGAAACGCCCGTTGAGCTTAAGGTCGGGGCGCTGGAAATTAACAAGAACATGCTGCTATGGATCAACGATGCACTGATGGCGGTGTTCTTTTTGCTGGTGGGGCTGGAGGTCAAACGTGAACTGGTGATCGGTTCGCTTGCCAGCCGACAGCGCGCGGCGTTTCCGGTGATCGCGGCAATTGGCGGGATGGTCGTTCCGGCGCTGCTTTTCCTCGCGTTTGCGTGGCAGGATCCGGTTGCGCGTGACGGCTGGGCGATCCCGGCCGCGACGGACATCGCGTTTGCGCTCGGCGTTTTAGCCCTGCTTGGCAGCCGTGTGCCGACCGCACTCAAAATTTTCCTGATGGCGCTGGCGATTATTGATGACCTGGGCGCTATTGTGATTATCGCGTTGTTCTACACCAGCGATCTGTCTGTTCTGTCGCTGAGCGTGGCGGCCGTGGCTATTGCGGTGCTGGCGTTGCTGAACATCTTCAATGTCCGACGCACGGGTATTTATATTCTGGTGGGAATGGTGCTGTGGACGGCTGTGCTGAAGTCTGGCGTGCATGCCACGCTGGCTGGCGTCATCGTTGGCTTCTTTATTCCGCTGAAGGAGAAGGACGGAAAATCGCCTGCTAAACAGTTAGAGCATGTGTTGCACCCTTGGGTGGGCTTTATGATCCTGCCGCTGTTCGCGTTTGCCAACGCGGGGGTGTCCCTGGCAGGGGTTACCCTGGACGGACTCACCTCCGTGCTGCCGCTGGGCATCATCGCCGGTCTGTTTATCGGCAAGCCGCTGGGCATTAGCCTGTTCTGCTGGCTGGCGCTGAAACTGAAGCTGGCGTCATTGCCAAACGGAACCACCTTTAGACAGATTATGGCCGTCGGCGTGCTGTGCGGTATTGGATTCACCATGTCGATCTTTATCTCGACGCTGGCGTTTGGTACAAGCGCGCCTGAGCTGATCATCTGGGCGAAACTCGGCATTCTTATCGGGTCGTTACTGGCCGCGGTTGTTGGTTATACCTTGTTGAAGGTGAAGTTGTCCGGACAGGCTGTCCAGGCATAACAGGAAACCGGGAGGAGGGAAGCCTTCTCCCGATAAACTATCAGGGAGTGAAAACGTGATGTCACATTTGAACTATAACCACCTCTATTACTTCTGGCATGTCTACAAGCAGGGCTCGGTCGTGGGGGCCGCAGAGGCGCTCTACCTGACGCCACAGACTATCACCGGGCAAATCAAAGCCCTGGAAGAGCGTTTGCAGGGAAAGCTTTTTAAGCGGAAAGGGCGGGGCATTGAGCCGAGCGAGCTGGGTGAACTGGTGTTCCGTTACGCGGACAAGATGTTCACCCTGAGCCAGGAGATGCTGGATATCGTTAACTATCGCAAAGAGTCTAACCTGCTCTTTGACGTGGGGGTGGCGGATGCGCTGTCCAAACGGCTGGTGAGCGGCGTGCTGGATGCGGCAGTGGTGGAAGATGAACAGATTCATTTACGCTGCTTTGAGTCCACTCACGAAATGCTGCTGGAACAGCTGAGCCAGCACAAGCTGGACATGATTATCTCGGACTGCCCCATCGATTCGACGCAGCAGGAGGGTTTGTTCTCGGTGAAAATTGGTGAATGCGGCGTCAGTTTCTGGTGCATCAATCCGCCACCGGAAAAACCGTTTCCGGCCTGCCTGGAAGAGCGCCGCTTGCTGGTGCCGGGAAGGCGTTCCATGCTCGGACGCAAGCTGCTGAACTGGTTTAACTCGCAGGGGCTGAACGTAGAAATCCTCGGTGAGTTCGACGATGCCGCGCTGATGAAAGCCTTTGGCGAGGCACACAACGCTATCTTCGTTGCCCCGACGCTGTACGCGCACGATCTCTATTCAGACGACAAGATTACGGAGATTGGCAGGGTAGATAACGTGATGGAGGAGTATCACGCCATATTCGCCGAAAGGATGATTCAGCACCCGGCGGTGCAGCGAATCTGCAACCGTGACTACTCGGCGCTGTTTACACCACCGGCAATCTGAAGACATAAAAAAACCCGCGTTAAGCGGGTTCTTTCAAACAAGCAACAACAAGTGGCGATTAAGCCAGTTTGTTGATCTGCGCGGTCAGGTTTGCTTTATGACGCGCTGCTTTGTTTTTGTGGATCAGACCTTTAGCAGCCTGACGATCCACGATTGGTTGCATTTCGTTAAATGCGTTCTGCGCTGCAGCTTTGTCGCCAGCTTCGATTGCTGCGTATACTTTCTTGATGAAAGTACGCATCATAGAGCGACGGCTTGCATTGTGCTTACGAGCCTTTTCAGACTGAACGGCACGTTTCTTAGCTGATTTGATATTAGCCAAGGTCCAACTCCCAAATATGATCTATGTGGACAATTCAAAGGCCGAGGAATATGCCCTCTATACCTTCTTTTGTCAATGGATTTGTGCAAATAAGCGCCGTTAATGTGGCGACGCTACGTTACGTAGTGATGGCGCAGGATTCTACCAGCTTGTCGTTCGTGAATACAGCTTTTCGGCGTAAAAATCGCAGTTCACGGGCAGATTTTTTTGCTGTGAAAGGTCAGCGTGATGAAATCATACAGCTTTCTGTTTAGCGTGAACAATCGCCGGTTAACCTTAACCGCTGTACAAGGTATACTTTGGCGATTTTCACTGTTTTGAGCCAGTCATGAAGCTGATACGCGGCATACATAATCTCAGTCAGGCCCCGCGCGGGTGCGTGCTGACCATTGGCAATTTCGACGGCGTGCATCGTGGGCATCAGGCGCTGTTGCAGGGATTGCGTAAAGAAGGCGAGGCGCGAGGCCTGCCCGTCGTGGTGATGATTTTCGAGCCTCAGCCGCTGGAGCTGTTTGCAGGCGAGAAATCCCCCGCGCGGCTGACTCGTCTGCGCGAGAAGTTACGCTACCTGGCGGAGTCAGGGGTAGACTACGTCCTGTGCATACGGTTCGACCGTCGCTTTGCCGCGCTGACCGCACAAAACTTCGTCAGTGACCTGTTGGTCAGGCAGCTTGGCGTGCAGTTTCTTGCCGTGGGCGATGATTTCCGCTTTGGCGCTGGTCGTCAGGGCGATTTCTTGTTATTACAGAAGGCTGGCCTGGAGTACGGGTTTGACGTCACCAGTACAATGACCTTCTGCGAGGGCGGGGTGCGCGTCAGCAGCACGGCGGTACGTCAGGCGCTGGCGAACGATGATCTGGACACGGCAGAAACGCTGCTGGGCCATCCGTTCACGATTTCAGGTCGCGTGGTCCATGGCGATGCGCTGGGCCGCACGATAGGTTTCCCGACGGCGAATATACCGCTGCGCCGTCAGGTCTCCCCGGTTAAAGGGGTATATGCGGTGGAAGTGGCAGGACTGGGCGAGAAGCCTTTCTACGGTGTTGCCAACATTGGCACACGTCCAACCGTTGCCGGTGTACGTCAACAGTTAGAAGTACACCTGCTGGACGTTGTAATGGACCTCTACGGTCGCCATATAGATGTGATACTGCGTAAAAAAATACGCAATGAACAGCGATTCGCTTCGCTGGACGAACTTAAGGCGCAAATCGCGCGAGATGAATTAACGGCCCGCGAGTTTTTTGGGCTTTAGAACCGGCTTAACTGCCTACGTGATAAATACGGAACCGAGAATCTGATGAGTGACTATAAATCAACCCTGAATTTGCCGGAAACAGGGTTCCCGATGCGCGGCGATCTCGCCAAGCGTGAACCGGGAATGCTGGCGCGTTGGACCGATGATGACCTGTACGGCATCATTCGTGCAGCCAAAAAAGGCAAAAAAACCTTCATTCTGCATGATGGCCCTCCATATGCGAATGGCAGCATTCATATTGGTCACTCTGTAAACAAGATTCTGAAAGACATTATCGTGAAGTCCAAAGGACTCGCGGGATATGACTCGCCTTACGTTCCGGGCTGGGACTGCCACGGTCTGCCAATCGAGCTGAAAGTGGAGCAAGAGTTCGGCAAGCCGGGTGAGAAGTTCACCGCCGCCGAGTTCCGCGCGAAATGCCGCGAATACGCCGCCACCCAGGTTGACGGTCAGCGCGCTGACTTCATCCGTCTGGGCGTGCTGGGCGACTGGTCGCACCCGTACCTGACCATGGACTTCAAAACCGAAGCCAACATCATCCGTGCGCTGGGCAAAATCATCGGTAACGGCCACCTGCACAAGGGCGCGAAGCCGGTGCACTGGTGCGTAGACTGCCGCTCTGCGCTGGCAGAAGCGGAAGTGGAGTATTACGACAAAACCTCCCCTTCTATCGACGTGGCTTTCGAAGCGGTCGATCAGGATGCGATCAAAGCTAAATTTGGTCTGCCTGGCGTAAGCGGCCCAATCTCGCTGGTTATCTGGACCACCACCCCGTGGACGCTGCCAGCCAACCGTGCTATTTCCCTGTCCGGTGAGTTTGAGTACGCGCTGGTGCAGATTGATGGCCGCGCGGTTATCCTGGCGAAAGATCTGGTTGAGAGCGTGCTGAAGCGCGCGAACATCACCGACTACTCCGTGCTGGGCACCGTAAAAGGCGACGCGCTGGAGCTGATGCGCTTCAAGCACCCGTTCCTGGACTTCGACGTTCCGGCGATCCTGGGCGACCATGTGACGCTGGACGCGGGTACGGGTGCGGTACATACCGCCGGTGGCCATGGTCCTGACGACTACAACATCAGCCTGAAATACGGTCTGGAAATCGCCAACCCGGTTGGCCCGGACGGCTCTTACCTGCCCGGTACTTACCCGGCGCTGGACGGTATCAACGTCTTTAAGGCGAACGACATCATCGTTGACATGCTGCGTGACCGCGGCGCACTGCTGCACGTTGAGAAAATGCAGCACAGCTATCCGTGCTGCTGGCGTCATAAGACGCCGATCATCTTCCGTGCGACCCCGCAGTGGTTCGTCAGCATGGATCAGAAAGGCCTGCGCGAGCAGTCACTGAAAGAGATCAAAGGCGTGCAGTGGATCCCTGACTGGGGCCAGGCGCGTATCGAATCGATGGTGGCTAACCGTCCTGACTGGTGTATCTCCCGTCAGCGTACCTGGGGCGTGCCGATGTCCCTGTTCGTGCATAAAGAGACGCAGGAACTGCACCCGAACACCCTGGAACTGATGGAAGAAGTGGCGAAGCGCGTTGAAGTTGATGGCATTCAGGCGTGGTGGGATCTTGACGCCCGCGACATCCTGGGCGCGGACGCGGACAACTATGAGAAAGTGCCGGATACCCTGGACGTGTGGTTTGACTCCGGGTCTACCCACTCTTCCGTGGTTGACGTGCGTCCGGAATTTGCCGGTCACGCTGCCGACATGTATCTGGAAGGTTCCGACCAACACCGCGGCTGGTTCATGTCATCCCTGATGATCTCCACCGCCATGAAGGGTAAAGCACCTTACCGTCAGGTACTGACTCACGGCTTCACCGTGGATGGTCAGGGCCGTAAGATGTCCAAGTCCATCGGTAACACCGTTTCTCCGCAGGACGTGATGAACAAGCTGGGTGCGGACATCCTGCGCCTGTGGGTGGCCTCTACCGACTACACCGGCGAAATGGCGGTGTCCGACGAGATCCTGAAACGTGCGGCTGACAGCTATCGTCGTATCCGTAACACCGCGCGCTTCCTGCTGGCGAACCTGAACGGGTTTGATCCAGTGAAAGACATGGTTAAACCGGAAGAGATGGTCGTGCTCGATCGCTGGGCGGTAGGCTGTGCGAAAGCGGCCCAGGAAGACATCGTTAAGGCGTACGAATCTTACGACTTCCACGAAGTGGTGCAGCGCCTGATGCGCTTCTGCTCCATCGAGATGGGCTCGTTCTACCTCGACATCATAAAAGACCGCCAGTACACCGCGAAAGCGGACAGCGTGGCGCGTCGTAGCTGCCAGACCGCGCTGTTCCACATCGCAGAAGCGCTGGTACGCTGGATGGCGCCGATCATGTCCTTCACCGCGGATGAAATCTGGGGCTACCTGCCGGGCGACCGCGAGAAGTATGTTTTCACTGGCGAGTGGTACGAAGGTCTGTTTGACCTCTCCAGCACCGAAGCGATGAACGATGCTTACTGGGACGAGCTGCTGAAAGTGCGCGGCGAAGTGAACAAGGTTATCGAGCAGGCGCGTGCGGACAAGAAAGTCGGTGGCTCTCTGGAAGCGACGGTGACCCTGTACGCAGAGCCTGAGCTGGCCGCGAAGCTGACCGCGCTGGGCGATGAATTACGATTTGTCCTGTTGACCTCCGGTGCGAAAGTTGCGGATTATGCCGAGGCTTCTGCTGATGCTCAGCAGAGCGAACTGCTCAAAGGACTGAAAGTCGCTCTGAGCAAAGCCGACGGTGAAAAATGCCCGCGTTGCTGGCATTACACCACTGATGTCGGTCAGGTGGCGGAACACGCAGACATTTGCGGACGCTGTGTAAGCAACGTCGCCGGTGACGGCGAAAAACGTAAGTTTGCCTGATGAGTAAAACTCTCTGTTCAACAGGACTGCGCTGGCTGTGGCTGGTTGTGGTGGTGCTGATTATTGATTTGGGCAGCAAGTTCCTGATCCTCCAGAATTTCGCTCTGGGGGATACGGTCCCGCTGTTCCCGTCGCTTAACCTGCACTACGCCCGTAACTACGGCGCGGCGTTCAGTTTCCTTGCCGACAGCGGTGGCTGGCAGCGCTGGTTCTTCGCAGGTATCGCGATCGGTATCTGCGTCGTGCTGGCGGTGCTGATGTACCGCTCGAAGGCCACGCAAAAGCTGAATAACATCGCCTACGCGCTGATCATTGGCGGCGCACTGGGTAACCTCTTTGACCGCCTGTGGCACGGCTTTGTGGTCGATATGATCGACTTCTACGTCGGCGACTGGCACTTCGCGACCTTTAACCTCGCCGATAGCGCAATATGCGTTGGTGCGGCGTTAATCGTGCTGGAAGGCTTCTTGCCAAAACCGGCTGCGAAAGAGCAGGTTTAATTGTCAATGCCGACACTTGTAGGCCGGGTAAGCGAAGTGCCACCCGGCACACAGGCGAGACAACACTAAAGAGCAATTTGCATGTCTAAATCCGTACAGAGCAACAGCGCGGTTCTTGTCCACTTCACGCTGAAGCTGGATGATGGCTCCACGGCTGAATCCACCCGCAATAACGGCAAACCTGCCCTGTTTCGTCTTGGCGACACGTCCCTGTCTGAAGGTCTTGAGCAGCAGCTTCTTGGCCTGAAAGAGGGCGAGAAAAAGGCATTTTCGCTGGAGCCGGATGCCGCATTTGGCGTGCCAAGCCCGGACCTGGTGCAATACTTCTCGCGCCGTGAATTTATGGATGCGGGCGAACCGGAAGTAGGGGCGATCATGCTCTTTACCGCTATGGACGGCAGCGAAATGCCTGGCGTGATCCGCGAAATCAACGGGGACTCCATCACCGTTGACTTCAACCATCCGCTTGCCGGGCGTACCGTTCATTTTGATGTAGAAGTGCTGGAGATCGATCCGGCACTGGAGGCCTGAAATGCAGATCCTGTTGGCTAACCCGCGCGGTTTCTGCGCCGGTGTAGACCGCGCTATCAGCATTGTTGAAAACGCGCTGGAGATTTACGGCGCGCCGATTTACGTGCGTCACGAAGTGGTGCACAACCGCTACGTGGTGGACAGCCTGCGCGAGCGCGGGGCGATTTTCATCGAGCAGATCAGCGAAGTGCCGGACGGTGCAATCCTGATCTTCTCTGCCCACGGCGTCTCGCAGGCGGTGCGTAACGAAGCCAAAAGCCGCGATCTGACCGTATTCGATGCCACCTGTCCTTTAGTGACCAAGGTGCATATGGAAGTGGCGCGCGCCAGCCGTCGTGGTGAAGAGTCGATTCTGATTGGCCATGCCGGTCATCCGGAAGTCGAAGGCACCATGGGCCAGTACAGCAACCCGGAAGGGGGCATGTATCTGGTTGAGTCGCCGGAAGACGTCTTTACGCTGAACGTGAAAAACGAAGCGCGTCTGTCGTTTATGACCCAGACAACGCTCTCCGTAGACGACACCTCTGACGTGATTGACGCCCTGCGTCAGCGCTTCCCGAAAATCGTCGGGCCGCGTAAAGATGATATTTGCTACGCAACCACCAACCGTCAGGAAGCGGTGCGTGCGCTGGCGGAGCAGGCGGACGTGGTGCTAGTGGTCGGCTCGAAAAACTCCTCTAACTCCAACCGTCTGGCCGAACTGGCGCAGCGTATGGGGAAAGCGGCGTTCCTGATCGACGATGCAACGGACATTCAGGAAGCGTGGGTGAAAAACGCGGCCTGCGTCGGTGTGACTGCTGGCGCGTCTGCGCCGGATATTCTGGTGCAGAACGTCATTGCCCGCTTGCAAGAGCTGGGCGGTGGCGAAGCGGTGCCGCTGGAAGGCCGTGAAGAGAACATTGTCTTTGAAGTGCCGAAAGAGCTGCGGATCGACGCCCGCGAAGTGGAGTAACCTCCTTTCAGCCTTAAAAATGCCGGTGGTGAAAGCTTCCGGCATTTTTGTTTCTGGTTAACTGTGATTCACCATCAATAGTAACGCATTTTACGAGCGGGTTAATCGTTTAATCTGTCATGATGATACTGCTGTTCTCCTTGGGCCGGAGACCAATATGACTTCAGACATCTTTCTGCCACCTCAGGTGGCGTGGGCAACCGGCGCGCTAGCTGGCGGGCCTCTTACCCGCAAAACGACTCGTCTTACGGATCTTCCCGATATCTTCGCGGACGGCGAGGCGTGGACGTGCGGCGATCCTCAAAAAAGCGTGTATGACGTAGACGTCCTGGACTCCCCCGTGGGGGAAGGGGCACTTTTCGTTGGGGTAACACACCTGTATGCAGGGAAGATTGGCGGTGAGTTCTTTATGACGCGCGGCCATTTTCACCAGCGCCGCGAACAGGGCGAGGTCTATTTTGGCCTGCGCGGAGTTGGCTTGCTGCTGCTGCAAACGGAGGCGGGCGACGCGCGGCTTGAGCAGGTGACGGCAGGCTCCGTGCATATTATTCCGCCTTTTACCGCACATCGCTTGATTAACACTGGCAACGAGACGCTGTCCTCCCTTGCCGTCTGGCCGAGTATTGCGGGACACGACTATGCGGCGCTGGCAGAGGGCTTCACCGTGCGGATCTTTGCCTCCGGGAAAGGTTACGAGGTGCGCCATGGCTAACTATGGCCTTGATATGACCATCACCCGTCAGCCGCTCGGTTTTTGCTACGGAGAGGACGTTACCGGGCCGATGCCGGAGATCAGAACGCTGGATCAGATCCGCCCGTCGCTGCGCAATCCGGACTGCGAAGGGCCTGAACAGGTGTATGCCATCGCGATGGACGTGGCGCGTCTGGCGGACAGGCAGGAACTCGAAAAACGCATGCTGCTTTTTGGTGTGGTCACCTACGCGGCGGGCACGCTTGGCGATGAGCCGGTCCGCAGCCAGGGACATGTTCACCGCATTAGCCAGCACAGCGGATGGTCGCCGCCTGAACTGTATGAAATCTGGCAGGGTAAAGCGATTATCTACATGCAGGAATATGTGGACGACGATCCGGGACGCTGTTTTGCGGTGCTCGCGGGGCCAGGTGAAAAGGTACTGGTCCCTCCTGGTTGGGGTCATGCGACGATTTCGGCCTCGCCCAATGAGCCGCTGACCTTTGGCGCGTGGTGCGATCGGGAATATGGCTTTGAGTATGAGGCCGTTCGTGCGCGAAAAGGTCTGGCCTGGTATCCCTTAGTTCAGGGGGATCATATTGTCTGGCAGCACAACAGTCATTACAGACCAGGGCGTTTGCAGATGGTTACACCGCGCAGTTATCTGGAGTTCGGTATTACTGATGCGCCTGTTTATCAGCAGTTTATTGATGAGCCCGCGCGGTTCCAGTTTATTTCGCGTCCCGATAAAGCGGCAGAGCTGTGGAATAACTTCCATCCATAAAAAGCCGGGGCGTTGCCCCGGTTTTCTTATCCTGCAAACAAACCTGATGCCACGCCAAGCGCTGCCAGTATAAGCAGTAACGCCATGGCTTTCACCGGCGACACGCCGCGTTTTGCCATCAGATACCAGGTCCCCAGGACCACCGCCAGCGGAAGCAACTGTGGGAAAATACCGTCCAGCATCTGCTGAAGGTGAATGTTAACCCCATCCCGGGTGATAAATTCCAGCCCGGTGCCGAGCTTAACGTAGCTGGCTGCCACGCCGCCCATGACAAATACGCCCAGTAGCGAGAGTGCTTCCCGTAGCCGGGTGGATTTGCTGCTCACCAGCATCTCCACGGAGCCGGAACCCATCTGGTAGCCTTTCAGAAACAGGAACCAGGAGCCAGGGATAATGATGGCCAGCCAGGCAACGGTATAAAACAGTGGACCGAGGATATTTCCGCCTGCCGCCAGCGCCATCCCGATGCTGAGCAGGATCGGGATCAGCATGCCGGGGATCATCGAATCGCCGATCCCGGCAATTGGCCCCATCAGGCCTACCTTCAGGGTATTTATGGTTTCACCATCAATCGGCTCGCCGTTGGCTTTTTTCTCTTCCAGCCCCAGCGCCATACCGTTAACGATCGCGCCAATCTGTGGCTCCGTGTTGTAGAACGACGCGTGACGGCGCAGCATCTCGGTACGTTGTGCCGCGTCGGGATAGAGCTTTTTTGCGACCGGTAGCATGCTGAGGCAAAAGCCGAAGGATTCAAGGCGTTCAAAGCTCATTGAGGAGAGGTTGTGCATCATCCACGCTCGCCAGCAGCGGCGCAGATCCTTGCGGGTGAGTTTACGTTCTTCCATCAGAATTCATCCTCGTCGTCAGGGACAGGTGCTGAAGCCACGGCCTGCGGTGCCTCGGGTTTATAGTTGTAATGAATCAGTGCCAGCAGGGCGCCCACGATCACCAGCGCGACCATATTGAGTTTCAGAAAGACGATACAGACGAAGCCCACCAGGAAGTAGATGAGCATGCTATAGCTTTTGATGATCTGCTTAAGCAGGATGGCAATACCAACGGCGGGCAAAATGCCGCCCAGCACATTCATGGTGGAGAGGACGATGTGCGGCAGGCTGTCCATAAACCCGCTTATGTACTGTGCGCCGAAAAAGACGGCGATAAAGGTAGGCACAAAGCGCAGCACAAAGTTCATCGCCTGCGGCCAGATGGCGCTGTTGAGGTAGATCCCGCGCTCGTCGCCGTTCTCCAGCGCCACATCCGCACGATGGTTCCAGAAGGAGTTCAGCACCATCATCGCATTGAAGAGAATGGTTCCGGCGATCCCGATAGTCGCCGCCAGCGCGACGGCAACCTCTGGTCCTTTGCCGGAAAGTATCCCCAGCGCAATGGCCGGATATGCCACAAAGTTCAAATCTGCTGGCATTGAGCCGCCGGGCGTCACCATTGCGATATACACCGCCTGTACCGCTACGCCAATCATGATCCCGGTTTTGATATCGCCCAGGATCAGGCCAACCAGCATCCCGGAAATGAGCGGTCGGGAGATGAGATACCAGCCGCCCGTTAGCCCTAAAAGCCACGGACTACTGAGTGCGCCCAGATAACACAGCAGGCCAATTAAAGCCGCTTCGATAATCATGATCTGCTCCTTATTTCAGCTTTTGTCTGGCATCCTGCCAGGTATAAAAACTGGCATCGGGAACCAGGCGGAATTCAATCGCATGCCCCTGTCCGGTCAGCCATTCGAACGCCGCCGCTTCATCTGGCGTTACCGATTGGTTCGGGCCGATGGTGATCGTGTTAGCCCGGGCGCTCATTGGCCCCACGTTAATTTTCCCGTTGCTGTTTTTCAGGCTAATGCCTGCCTGCTCAATGCGCTGTAGCGTGAGTGGTGATTTACCAATCACGAAATAGCGTTTCTCGCTGGCAATCACTTTTGGCAGTTTTTCGATCGCGGTTGCCGTATCGAACAGCCACACTTTGGTGTCTGATACGGCCCCTTTCATGACCGACGATAACAGCGGATCGGCCGCGACGGCATCGTCAATGGCAACGATGCCGTCGCAGGGCAGCTCCCTGGCCCAGCGCGTAATGAGCTGCCCGTGGATCACGCGGTCGTCAATGCGTACAAAAGAAATACTCATATGCGGCTCCTTAAAAATCGTCTGTCTGTGCAGTATCCGCCGGTTTCGCCTGTACCAGCGTCGGCAGTGTGAGTTCGATAAGCTGTGCGGCAGCATGATGAACGTCGCGTGCCATCATCACCTCGTCGGTTTGCAGCAGCATCGGGAAGTTAACGCCAGCCACCACGGCGACCGGCGGCTGCGTGAGAGGGGTAAACGCGGCTTCACAGGCCACGTTCCACGGCGTGCCGCTTTGCATGTCGCATAACACCAGCACACCTTCGGCGTTGGCGCTTGCCGCTTTCAGCGTGGCGCTGAAATCCTGCCGGAAGCCCTCTATTCCCGCCTGTTCAGTCAGGCAAACGGCGTGTACGTTGGGAAGGTCGCCGTACACCATCCGGCCACTCTCCAGTAGCGCGGTGGCTAATGGGCCGTGAGTAGCGACAATAAAATGAATCATCGTTAGCTCCTTACCCAGGCTTTGATGGTCGCAAGCGGTTGTCCGCAAGCACGGGAGGACGGTGAAATGCGATACTCACCTACGCTTGCCGGAATGATGAAGGTTTCGGCGTAATGAACGGTAAACGGCTCAAATGCACCGGTTGGGCTGTCGACAATTGCTTCGTCGCCCTCTACCAGATTCAGTACATTTACGCCGCCGCCGGTGTGATGCACAACGGGTTCGCTAAACCAGTGGCGGCGGGTTTCGATAAATTCACGCTCGTGCAGGCCAGTACGCTCTTCGCGCCAGCCGTTTCCTTCCGCGACAGGTTCGAACTGATTCACCAGATGCTGATGTACCCACTGCGTGTCGCGCTCCCAGTCGATTACCTTTTCACCGTGTTCCAGGTGTACCGGGCGCGGGAGCCCGTCCAGGCCCAGGCGACCCCAGTCCCACAGTTTGAAAGTGAAGATATACGGCGTAGCGCTGATCTCCAGCACCATGGTTCCCGCGCCGGAGCAGTGCACCGTCCCTGCCGGGATCAGGAAATGGTCGTGCTTTTTCGCCGGGATCTGATTAACGAAGTGGTCGTCATTAAACGGTTTTTCACCGCGACCCGCGCGCCTGAGATCGTCCATCATGGCCTCAGGGTCGGTACCGGTTTTGGTCCCCAGATAGACGACGGCACCCGGCTCGGCTTCCAGAATGTAATAACTCTCATCCTGGGTATAGTGCATCCCAAACTGCTGCTGGATGTACTCAGTAATGGGGTGGACCTGGAGGCTCAGATTCTGGCCACCCATGGTGTCGAGGAAGTCAAAGCGGATCGGGAACTCTGCGCCGAAACGTGCGTGAACTTTCTCGCCCAGCAGAGCACGAGGCTCAAGCAGAACCAGATCCAGAGAGGGGATCTCGATCCGCACTGCGCCAAAACGCAGTAACAGGCTGTTCTCCTCGGGCACGCAGTCAAAACACCATGCGTAATTGGGTGCAGAGGGATCGAGATCGAATTGCTGTTTCATCCACTGGCCGCCCCAGACGCCGGGATCGAAGAAGGGCGCCACGCGGAAAGGCTGAGTGGTAATTTGCTTCAGCCCGGCTCGCAAGGCCTCGCCGCTGACCATCGCAGGCTGGTTCGCCTGGGTTGTATCCAGTAAAAAATCGGTGCGCCTGAGCAGCGGCGTTTTGTGGCGGTCGAAGACGCGCCACTCGATAAAAAAGGCGCGCTTGTAGCGACGAAGCATATCTTCCTGCTGATTCTCTGCGCCCCAGTTTCCCATCTCGCCGCTGCGCATACGCTGCTGGATCTCCCAGCGCGGCAGATCGGCATACACCAGTACATCACCCGGATGGACAAGCGTCGCACCGGGTCCGTAAATCACAATCAGCCCCTCGGTACACTGGTTCACCTGCTCCTGTAAGGTCTTCAGACGCGCAGCATCGAAAAACTCACCAGGCTGGTGGCAGGAGAGTACGCCAAAAACGCGATCGTCCGTGAGGTTGCGCGCCAGCATCTCATGGATGGCACCTTCATCCCGTCGCGCCTGTTCGGCATTGATCGCCAGCGTCGGACGTAGCCGCGGCAGCACGTTCTCTTCAAGCTCAGTCATGCGCACGCCCGGATAGCAATCCATCACCAGCACCGTACGGCTGCGCTGTTGGGTTTTTGCCTCAAGGACGCGGGTAATCGCCTCCCAGCCTTGCCAGGCGCTGTCGTCATATCCCTTTATCGCTACCGTGGGAAATTTGTCGTAGGTTGTCATTGTATCCTCCGTAATCGTTATTTAAGGTTATTCGATTAACCGTGTTTGAGAAGAGTGGTTAACGCGATTAACCCGCCATAAATGCGAATCGCATCCAGATCCTCAGCGGTAATGTGAAGAGTCTCACAGGGAAAAATGCAAAAAAACAGGTTATTCGATTAACCTGTAGAGATGATGAAAGGAGACAACATGACGGGAATTACACTGGCCGATGTCGCGAAACGCGCCGGCGTGTCAACGGCGACGGTCTCGATGGTGCTCTGCAACAAAGGCCGTATCTCGCAAAGCACGCGCGAACGTGTGCTGAAGGCGCTGGATGAATCCGGCTATGTCTATAACCAGACGGCAGCCAATTTACGTAACCGCCGCAGTAACCAGGTCGGGCTGCTTTTGCACGATATTACCAACCCTTTTTACAGCGAGATGACGGCAGGGCTAAGTCATGAAATGGAGCGCCATGAGCTGCTGCTTTTTCTGGCGAACAGCGAGGAATCGGCAGAGCGACAGCAAAAATTTGTTGATTCACTGATGCGGAATAACGTTAGTGGTATGGTGCTGTGCGCGGCCCGGGAAACGCCCCAGGCCTTTTTTGAGGGGCTGAAGCGGCGCAATATTCCGGCGATCATGGTTGTGCGCCCGCTGAACGATCCAGATTTTGATTTTGTCGGAACGGATAACTTCTTAGGCACGCAGATGGCGACGGAGCATCTGCTCAGAATGGGCCATCGGCACATTGCGTTCATCGGGGGGAGCCAGAATTCGGGCTCCCGGGCACAGCGTATTGGCGGCTTTACCAGCAAGCTGCTTGAGTACGGCGTGACGCCGAATCCTGCCTGGATCAGAACCTCACACGCCAGCCAAAGCGACGGTGCGCGCGTGGCGGAGGCGTTACTCCTTGAGCATCCACACATCAGCGCGGCGATTTGCTATCAGGATGTCGTGGCGCTGGGAGTGATGCAAAGCTTACGCAAGATGGGCCGTGAGCCGGGACGCGATTTTGCGCTGGTCGGTTTTGATGATATTACCGAAGCGGCTCTGGTGCAGCCCGCATTGACCACCGTATCAGTGGCGGCGAAAGAGATTGGTCGTAAGGCGGGGGAGTTACTGTACAGCCGGATACAGGGCAATGATGAACCCGCCAAACGTATCATCCTGCCGCCTGCGCTGGTCGTGCGGGAATCATGCGGTTTTCGCTGACGATCATGTCTTTCACTGATATCTCTCCCTGTTTATCATTAATTTCTAATTATCGGCGTTTTCTGTGGCGGCCTCAGCGAAGGCTGGTTAATCTGAAAACGATTTACATCATTTTAACGTAAGAGAATAACTATGCATGATGCACAGATCCGCGTCGCTATTGCGGGCGCGGGTGGACGTATGGGCCGTCAGCTGATTCAGGCGGCACTACAGATGGATGGCGTAGCGCTTGGCGCGGCGCTGGAGCGTGATGGTTCATCGCTTTTGGGAGCCGATGCAGGCGAGTTGGCGGGCGCAGGTCAGACGGGCGTTACCGTGCAGAGCAGCCTTGAGGCCGTGAAAGACGACTTTGACGTGTTCATCGATTTTACCCGGCCTGAAGGTACGCTGGCTCACCTGGCGTTTTGCCGTCAGTACGGTAAAGGGATGGTAATTGGCACCACTGGTTTTGACGAGGCCGGTAAGCAAGCCATTCAGGATGCGTCCACGGAGATTGCGATTGTCTTTGCGGCAAACTTTAGCGTGGGCGTTAACGTCATGCTGAAACTGCTGGAGAAGGCGGCGAAGGTGATGGGCGACTATACCGACATTGAAATTGTCGAAGCACATCATCGCCACAAAGTCGATGCGCCGTCAGGCACGGCGCTGGCGATGGGCGAAGCGATTGCATATGCAATGGATAAAGATTTGAAAGACATCGCGGTCTATTCTCGCGAAGGTCACACTGGCGAGCGTGTTCCTGGCACCATTGGGTTTGCTACGGTTCGCGCGGGAGATATCGTCGGCGAACATACCGCCATGTTCGCTGATATTGGCGAAAGAGTCGAAATCACGCATAAAGCATCCAGCCGCATGACGTTTGCAAACGGAGCGGTACGCTCCGCTCTGTGGCTAAAAGGTAAGTCTAACGGTCTTTTTGATATGCGAGATGTCCTGAATCTCAACGATTTGTAAGTGTTATTACCCATCGTGATGTGGTTATTGCAGTCGTAAACACTTGATTGCATAGGGCAATATTTTATTGCCCTTTTATTTTATCCGTTAGCAATACTTATCGCCTTAAAGTACTTAAAAATGACATTATTCCTTCCGTTTTGTGTTGCTGAATTGTAAATTTTGACCGTTTGGTCCACTTTTTATTCCCGTTCGACGTTCATTTCTATTAAACTGCGCACGCAAGCGGTTTCAACGGTGATTTAGATGATCTTTTTGCCGCTTAATTCGAAATCCAGCCGCCAGGCTTGCAAAAGAATAAACAAAATATCCGTTTTAAGTTGACTTTTACCGGGCAAATCCCCAGAATGCCGCCGTTTGCCAAAAATCCGCTGGCAACACATTTGCATTGATCCATGACATGGTTATGAATTAATATGCAAATAAAGTGAGTGAATATTCTCTGGAGGGTGTTTTGATTAAGTCAGCGCTATTGGTTCTGGAAGACGGAACCCAGTTTATCGGTCGGGCCATAGGGGCAACGGGTTCGGCGGTTGGGGAAGTCGTTTTCAATACTTCAATGACCGGTTATCAAGAAATCCTCACTGATCCTTCCTATTCTCGCCAAATCGTTACTCTTACTTATCCTCATATCGGCAATGTCGGCACCAATGCGGCTGACGAAGAATCCTCTCAGGTACATGCGCAAGGCCTGGTCATTCGCGACCTGCCGCTGATTGCCAGCAACTTCCGCAACACCGAAGACCTCTCTTCTTACCTGAAGCGCCATAACATTGTGGCGATTGCCGATATCGATACGCGTAAGCTGACGCGTCTGCTGCGCGAGAAAGGGGCACAAAACGGCTGCATCATCGCAGGGGATAACCTTGATGCAACGCTGGCGCTGGAAAAAGCGAAAGCCTTCCCGGGCCTGAACGGTATGGACCTGGCGAAGGAAGTGACCACCGCCGAAGCCTACAGCTGGACGCAGGGAAGCTGGACGCTGGAAGGCGACCTGCCGGAAGCGAAACCAGAGAGCGAGCTGCCATTCCACGTGGTGGCCTACGATTTTGGCGCCAAACGCAACATCCTGCGTATGCTGGTTGACCGCGGCTGCCGCCTGACGGTTGTTCCGGCACAAACGTCTGCGGAAGATGTTCTGAAAATGAATCCAGACGGTATCTTCCTTTCTAACGGTCCGGGCGACCCGGCGCCGTGCGATTACGCTATCGACGCCATCAAGTCCTTCCTCGAAACCGATATCCCGGTATTCGGTATCTGTCTCGGCCATCAGCTGCTGGCGCTGGCGAGCGGGGCGAACACCGTCAAGATGAAGTTCGGCCACCACGGTGGTAACCACCCGGTGAAAGACATCGATAACAACACGGTGATGATCACCGCGCAGAACCACGGTTTCGCTGTGGATGAAGCGACAATGCCAGCTAACCTGCGCGTGACGCACAAATCACTGTTCGATGGCACCTTGCAGGGTATCCATCGCACCGATAAGCCTGCGTTCAGCTTCCAGGGCCACCCTGAAGCCAGCCCTGGCCCACATGATGCCGCGCCGCTGTTCGATCACTTCATCGAACTTATCGAGCAATACCGTAAGACCGCTAAATAATCAGGAGCTGAGAAAACCATGCCAAAACGTACAGACATAAAAAGCATCCTGATCCTTGGCGCTGGCCCGATTGTCATCGGCCAGGCCTGTGAATTTGACTATTCCGGCGCGCAGGCATGTAAAGCCCTGCGTGAAGAGGGTTACCGCGTCATCCTGGTCAACTCAAACCCGGCAACCATCATGACCGACCCGGAAATGGCTGATGCGACCTACATCGAGCCGATTCACTGGGAAGTGGTACGCAAAATTATCGAGAAAGAGCGCCCGGACGCGGTCCTGCCGACCATGGGCGGCCAGACGGCGCTGAACTGTGCGCTGGAGCTGGAGCGTCAGGGCGTGCTGGAAGAGTTCGGCGTGACCATGATTGGTGCCACCGCCGACGCGATTGATAAAGCAGAGGACCGTCGTCGCTTCGACGTGGCAATGAAAAAAATCGGCCTTGATACCGCACGTTCCGGTATTGCGCACAATATGGAAGAAGCGCTGGCCGTCGCGGCTGACGTGGGCTATCCGTGCATCATCCGTCCTTCCTTCACCATGGGCGGCACCGGCGGCGGCATCGCTTACAACCGCGAAGAGTTTGAAGAAATTTGCGAGCGTGGCCTGGATCTCTCCCCAACCAAAGAGCTGCTGATTGATGAATCGCTGATTGGCTGGAAAGAGTACGAGATGGAAGTGGTGCGTGATAAGAACGACAACTGCATCATCGTCTGCTCTATCGAAAACTTCGATGCGATGGGGATCCACACCGGCGACTCCATCACCGTTGCGCCAGCTCAGACGCTGACCGACAAAGAGTATCAAATCATGCGTAACGCCTCGATGGCGGTACTGCGTGAAATCGGCGTGGAAACCGGCGGCTCTAACGTGCAGTTCTCGGTGAACCCGAAAACCGGTCGTCTGATTGTTATCGAAATGAACCCGCGCGTGTCCCGCTCCTCCGCGCTGGCCTCCAAAGCCACCGGCTTCCCGATTGCGAAAGTGGCGGCGAAACTGGCGGTGGGTTACACCCTTGACGAGCTGATGAACGACATCACCGGTGGCCGCACGCCAGCGTCCTTCGAACCGTCCATCGACTACGTTGTGACCAAAATTCCACGCTTCAACTTCGAAAAATTCGCTGGCGCCAACGACCGCCTGACGACCCAGATGAAATCTGTTGGTGAAGTCATGGCGATTGGCCGCACGCAGCAGGAATCCCTGCAAAAAGCGCTGCGCGGCCTGGAAGTGGGCGCGACCGGGTTTGACCCGAAAGTGAGCCTGGACGACCCGGAAGCACTGACCAAAATCCGCCGCGAGCTGAAAGACGCGGGCGCAGAGCGTATCTGGTACATCGCCGATGCCTTCCGCGCGGGCCTGTCCGTCGATGGCGTATTTAATCTGACTAACATCGACCGCTGGTTCCTGGTGCAAATTGAAGAACTGGTGCGCCTGGAAGAGAAAGTGGCGGAGCTGGGCATCAACGGCCTGGACGCAGACTTCCTGCGCATGCTGAAGCGTAAAGGCTTTGCCGATGCGCGTCTGGCTAAGCTGGCGGGCGTGCGCGAAGCGGAAATCCGCAAGCTGCGCGACCAGTATGACCTGCACCCGGTTTACAAGCGCGTCGACACCTGTGCGGCAGAGTTTTCTACCGACACCGCGTACATGTACTCCACCTATGAAGACGAGTGCGAAGCGAACCCGTCCGTCGACCGCGACATGATTATGGTGCTGGGCGGTGGTCCAAACCGTATCGGCCAGGGCATCGAGTTCGACTACTGCTGCGTACACGCCTCGCTGGCGCTGCGCGAAGACGGTTACGAGACTATCATGGTCAACTGTAACCCGGAAACGGTTTCTACCGACTACGACACCTCCGACCGCCTCTACTTCGAGCCGGTTACCCTGGAAGACGTGCTGGAAATAGTGCGCATCGAGAAGCCAAAAGGCGTGATCGTGCAGTACGGCGGCCAGACTCCGCTGAAGCTGGCGCGCGCGCTGGAAGCCGCAGGCGTGCCGGTCATCGGCACCAGCCCGGATGCGATTGACCGTGCGGAAGACCGCGAGCGTTTCCAGCAGGCGGTTGACCGTCTCAAGCTGAAACAGCCAGCGAACGCCACCGTGACCGCGATTGAAATGGCCGTAGAGAAAGCGAAAGAGATTGGCTACCCGCTGGTGGTGCGTCCATCTTACGTCCTGGGTGGCCGCGCGATGGAAATCGTCTACGACGAAGCCGACCTGCGTCGCTACTTCCAGACAGCGGTGAGCGTTTCCAACGATGCGCCAGTGCTGCTCGACCGCTTCCTCGACGACGCGGTTGAAGTGGACGTGGACGCCATCTGCGACGGCGAAATGGTGCTGATTGGCGGCATCATGGAGCACATCGAGCAGGCGGGCGTGCACTCCGGTGACTCCGCCTGTTCTCTGCCAGCGTACACCCTGAGCCAGGAGATTCAGGACGTGATGCGCCAGCAGGTGCAGAAGCTGGCCTTTGAGTTGCAGGTTCGTGGCCTGATGAACGTTCAGTTCGCGGTAAAAGACAACGAAGTCTATCTGATTGAAGTCAACCCGCGTGCAGCGCGTACCGTACCGTTCGTCTCAAAAGCGACCGGTATTCCGCTGGCGAAAGTGGCGGCGCGCGTGATGGCAGGCCAGACGCTGGCTCAGCAGGGCGTGACCAAAGAAATCATCCCGCCGTACTACTCGGTGAAAGAGGTGGTGCTGCCGTTCAACAAATTCCCGGGCGTTGACCCGCTGTTAGGGCCAGAGATGCGCTCTACCGGGGAAGTGATGGGCGTGGGCCGTACCTTCGCAGAAGCGTTTGCGAAAGCACAGCTGGGCAGTAACTCCACCATGAAGAAATCGGGTCGTGCGCTGCTCTCCGTTCGCGAAGGCGATAAAGAGCGCGTCGTTGACCTGGCCGCCAAGCTGCTGAAGCAGGGCTTCGAGCTGGACGCCACTCACGGTACGGCGATTGTGCTGGGTGAAGCGGGCATTAATCCGCGTCTGGTGAACAAAGTGCATGAAGGTCGTCCGCACATTCAGGACCGTATCAAGAATGGCGAGTACACCTACATCATTAACACCACCGCAGGTCGCCAGGCGATTGAAGACTCCAAGCTGATTCGCCGCAGCGCGCTCCAGTACAAAGTGCATTACGACACCACCCTGAACGGCGGTTTCGCGACAGCCATGGCGCTGAATGCGGATGCCACTGAGAAGGTGATTTCGGTGCAGGAAATGCACGCTCAGATTAGTAAGTAATCTGCACAGGCCCGGCAAGCGTTAGCGCCGCCGGGCAAATGGCGGGTGGCGCTTCGCTTACCCGCCCTGTGATTTTCTTTATCCATCTTAAGAACCTTCTGGTTTTTCATCCGCTTTCAGTCAGTTAGCCTAAAATAGTCAGGTCGATAACGAAAATTCAACTGAGAGCAGGGGAAAACACCATGCAAAATAAACTACTGATCGCTTCCGTTCTGGCTGCCACTGCAATGTTCACCGTGGCGGGCTGTTCGTCTAATCAGGCCGTAAAAACCACCGATGGCAAAACCATCGTGACTGACGGGAAACCGCAGGTGGATGACGATACCGGTCTGGTATCCTATAAAAACGCCGAAACCGGACAAACCGAGCAGATTAACCGTGACCAGGTTAAATCAATGGGTGAGCTGGATAATTAAAAAAAAAGCAGTGGCAAATGCCACTGCTTTTTTGCGTTATGCTGTCAGATTACCAGCGGTGGTTTAACAAAATGTGACCGCCGTAAGCGGCATAGCTGTTCTCACCCCATTCGCCGCTGGCGCGCAGGGAGATCGTTGTGGTCTCGTTCAGGTTGCCGGTGACGCCCAGCTCTAACTGACCACGATCTTCCGGCGTGTCGTTGCTGACGGTCTCGTCGTTAAAGGCCAGATCGTTTTGACCTGCACCTTTCAGCCAGTTAACCGCAACATACGGCTGCCAGGCCGTGACGTCTTTCTGCTGGAAGTAGCTGGATTTCACGCCCAGACGTCCGAAGACGCTGTCATTATCCAGCGTGGTCACACGAACGCCGTCGCGATCGGTGTGGTTCTCCTGATCGAGATAGCTGTAGATCACCTGTGCCTGTGGCTCGATCTTCCAGGTACGTTCGTTTTCAGACTGGATAACCCACGCATGACCGACTTCAACAGACGCGGCGAAACCTTCGCTATCGTAGTCTTCATCGTTGCGGTTGCTGGTCACTTTGTTGTTGTACCAGCTATAAGCGGCCCAGGTATCAATGTAGCTGCCAAGACGTAATTTCTGATCTTCCTGCCAGGTGGCGTACAGCCCAACATTGAAGCCATCCACTTTACCCTGTGCATCACGCACGTTGTGCTTCGCATCAGAGTGGGTTTTCGCCTGGCCTGCACCGAACATACCACCGGCACGCAGGATACCGTTGTCCATTGGCTTGCTCATGAAATCACTGCCGACTTGCAGGACGGTGGTGGTGGTGTCATAGCTGACTTTATCGCCACCGGCATCGTTCTCGTGATAGCGACCCTTAACGTACATCCAGGTGTTCAGATCCTCTTCATTGCGGAAGGTGATCTGGTCACGGTCGTCACGCTTATGCAGGAACATGCTCTGCGCTGCGAGGTAGTTACCTAAGTAAGCGCCGACTTCTGGTGCCATGACTTCTGGCGCGTTGTTTCCACCGTTGTCGGTATTGCCGCCGTTGTCGGTGTTGCCGCCGTTGTCGGTATTGCCGCCGTTGTCGGTGTTGCCGCCGTTGTCGGTGTTGCCGCCGTTGTCGGTGTTGCCGCCGTCGTCGGTGTTACCGCCGTTGTCGGTGTTACCGCCGTTGTCGGTGTTACCGCCGTTGTCGGTGTTACCGCCGTTGTCGGTGTTGCCGCCGTTGTCGGTGTTGCCGCCGTTGTCGGTGTTGCCGCCGTTGTCGGTGTTACCGCCGTTGTCGGTGTTGGCACCGCCGTCAGTGTTATCGCCGTCGGTGTCGTCGGTAGGTTCATCAGAAGGTATTGCCTTTGATTCCAGATACCAGTTGCCGTCGTCGTGCTGATAAAGATTGTATTCATAAGCGCCAGCAACAACAGGTGCAGCCAGCGTCAGCTGGGCTTCGGAACTGCCACCTACGTTTACAATTTCCATTCCGTTAATGGTTTGAGCGCCTGCACCGCCAATGTTGGAGATGCTTACGCCGGACTGACCAAAGCTGCTGCCGGTAATGGTGAGGTGGTCGGTTGGCGCATTATCTTCACCCAGGGTGCTGTTCATCACAATCTGGCTGCCGGCAGAACCGGTGTAGTCGCCGTTAATCGTAAAATTATTGCCAACGCTATTATCAGCCGCGGCGAGCAGCAGCGTGCCGCCGTTTGTCACGTTGCCATTCACGGTATCCACCCCGGCCCCGCGCAGCGTTGCGTTACCCTGAACCGCATTCCACGCTGCCAGCGTACCGCCGGTAAGAATAGCAACGTTGTTGTTCACTTCACCTGCGGTGGCAAAGGTCGCGCTGTTTTCAACGGTAACGGTGGCGTTACTGCCCTCGACACCAAGTTGCGCGCCGCTGGCGACCAGCGTGGTGCCGCCGTGCAGAACGGTATCCCCTGCATAGCTATTATTGCCCGTCAGGGTCAGGGTGTTGGCGTCTACTTTTTCGACGTTACCGCTACCGGTCATATCGGTGGCAAACGTGAAATCACTGCCCTGATTAAAAATGACGGTACCGTTATTAGTTAGTCCACCGCTGAGCGTTGCGGTTTTTTCGCCATCACCCAGTTGCAGAGAGGCATCTTTGGCAACGCGTGTATTACCGGTGTTGGATACCGCACCCGAAAGGGTTAATGCGCCGGTCTCTACCAGTAAGGAATCGCCAGAGCCAATAATGTCGAGATCGCCCGACAGCGCCCAGCTTTCGCCGTTCATTGTGACGCTGGCAAAGCCGTCGCCTTCATTCAGGCCAACAAAGTTACTGTCTTCTGTGCCGGTGCCGATCAGAGAGAGATTGTTTCCCGTGGAATTGGTGGAAATAACGTCACCGACAAGGACGGAACCCGTATCAAGCACCAGGGCGTTATTTTTATTACTGGCAAACATAATAGCGGCTGTATCGCCACTAATCGTTCCGCTATTCTTGATATCCAATTTTGCAGTATCTTTTACATTGATACCGTTCTCGGTTCCCTGCACAAGGGCACTGTTAGTAAGCTTGGTGTTGCCATGAGTTGCCGTAATAGCATCACCATTTGTACCGATAATTGCGCCACTGTTATTAATGCCAATGCCAACGTGAGTACTTAGACCCGTTTTTCCTTTTATCATTCCAGTGCTGGTATTGATAATGGTTACTGCGGAAGAGTTTTCGCTGACAGCTATGCCATTTTCCGCGCCGATAATATTTCCACTGTTAGTAAAATTACCGAGCATTGACTGAATATTAACAGCATTTGCGGTGGTGGAGGAAATGGTTGCACCGATGCCATTATTAATTACCATGCTCTGATCACCAGTATTAATATCCAGGCCATTTCCCGCGCCAGAAATATTGCCATTATTAGTGGCGTTGGTGGTAGTAAATCCAGAGACAGATACTGCCGCTTCACTATCTGCGGAAGATATCGTGACATCTTGATTTATAACATATTCAGTATCGGTGGAGAAATTTTGAGGGACAGATGTTGATTGGTCAATGGTGGCAGAAAATGCAACTACTGGCGTACATATTAACAAGGCAGGAAATATCTTTCCCAGAGTTTTAGTTGTATTGTTTAAATTAAAGCGTTTATTGCTCATGTACACATCCATTTGAGTGAGAAAGGAACATCAAGTTAACGTGTATGAAAACGTATATTGATCGCGTAAAAAGGTGAACTCAAAAAAAGAGCATAAAATTATTATTTTTTCAAGGGGTTATGTACAGGTTAATTTATTACATAATGACTTAAGATATTCTAAAAGTATCCGTTAATAATATGTTTGAGTATGACTGCTTTATAATATGAATTCATTACACACCTCGCTCGCTTTCTTGAGCCGCGGTAACATGGGCACGGTTGAGAAGATTGCCAATACTTGCGTTTTACCTGACGGCCTTAGTTAGCCCCTTTCAGTCAGGGTGGTAACTGTCTACACTCATTGCTACAAGAAAAGTAAAAGACAGGCATATTCATGGTTCTGATAATTTATGCGCACCCCTATCCGCAGCACTCGCATGCCAATAAGCGGATGCTTGAGCAGGCAAGGACGCTTGAAAACGTAGAGATACGTTCCCTCTATCAACGCTATCCAGACTTTAATATCGATGTCGCTGCTGAACAGGAGGCGCTCTCCCGTGCCGACCTGATCGTCTGGCAGCATCCAATGCAGTGGTACAGCACCCCTCCGCTGCTGAAACTGTGGATCGACAAAGTTTTCTCCCACGGCTGGGCATACGGGCACGGCGGCAACGCGCTACAGGGCAAAAGCCTGATGTGGGCCGTAACCACCGGCGGGGGGGAAAGCCACTTTGATATTGGTGCTTTCCCCGGCTTTGAGGTGCTGGCGCAACCGCTACAGGCGACGGCCCTTTACTGTGGTCTGAACTGGCTTCCGCCTTTCGCGATGCACTGTACCTTTGTCTGCGACGATGAAACCTTGCAGGCGCAGGCTCGTCACTACAAACAACGCTTACTTGAGTGGCAGGAGGCCCACAATGGATAGCCATACGCTGATACAGGCGCTGATTTACCTCGGCGCGGCGGCATTAATTGTACCCGTGGCGGTTCGTCTGGGGCTGGGCTCGGTGCTCGGCTATCTGATTGCCGGATGTGTCATTGGCCCCTGGGGCTTTCGGCTGGTGACGGATGCCGAGTCGATCCTGCATTTTGCAGAAATCGGCGTGGTGCTGATGCTGTTCGTGATTGGCCTGGAGCTGGATCCGCAGCGGCTGTGGAAACTGCGCGCCTCGGTGTTTGGCGGAGGCGCTCTGCAAATGCTGGCCTGCGGTTTGCTGCTCGGCGGATTCTGTATCCTGCTCGGAATGGAGTGGAAAGTCGCGGCGCTGATTGGCATGACGCTGGCGCTCTCCTCGACGGCGATAGCCATGCAGGCAATGAACGAGCGTAATCTGACGGTGTCGCAAATGGGGCGTAGCACCTTCTCCGTGCTGTTGTTCCAGGATATTGCCGCGATCCCGCTGGTGGCGATGATCCCGCTGCTGGCAACCAGCGGCGCATCTACGACGCTGGGGGCATTTGCATTATCGGCGCTGAAGGTGGTCGGTGCGCTGGCGCTGGTTGTTCTGCTGGGTCGCTACGTAACGCGTCCGCTGCTGCGCTTTGTTGCTCGCTCTGGCCTGCGCGAAGTCTTCAGCGCCGTTGCGTTATTCCTGGTGTTTGGTTTTGGATTGTTGCTGGAAGAGGCCGGGCTGTCGATGGCAATGGGCGCCTTCCTTGCCGGGGTCTTGCTGGCAAGCTCCGAATACCGTCACGCGCTGGAAAGTGATATCGAACCGTTTAAAGGATTGTTGTTGGGGCTGTTTTTCATCGGCGTCGGGATGTCTGTCGACTTCGGGACGCTGGTAACCCATCCGCTGCGCATCATCATTCTGCTGGTGGGCTTCCTGGTCATTAAAATGGCGATGCTGTGGCTGATTGCCCGCCCGTTAAACGTGCCAAAACCGCAGCGCCGCTGGTTTGCCGTGCTGCTGGGGCAGGGGAGTGAGTTTGCTTTCGTGGTCTTTGGCGCTGCGCAAATGGCAAATGTACTCGATCCCGAATGGGCAAAAGCCCTGACGCTGGCGGTCGCGCTGTCGATGGCTGCAACGCCGATCCTGCTGGTGCTGTTGACGCGCCTGGAAAAAGCAGGAAGCGAACAGGAGCGAGAAGCCGATGAGATCGACGAGGAGCAACCGCGCGTGATCATCGCCGGATTTGGCCGCTTCGGGCAGATCACCGGCCGTTTACTGCTCTCCAGCGGTGTGAAAATGGTTATCCTCGATCACGATCCTGACCATGTCGATACGCTGCGTAAATTCGATATGAAGGTGTTTTACGGCGATGCGACCCGGGTTGACCTGCTGGAATCCGCCGGAGCGGCGAAGGCCGAGGTGCTGATTAACGCCATCGACGGTCCTGAGACCAGCATGCAGATGGTTGAGCTGGTCAAAGAACACTTTCCGCATCTGACCATTATTTCCCGCGCGCGCGATGTCGATCATTACATCCAGCTGCGTCAGGCGGGAGTGGCAGCACCTGAACGTGAAACCTTTGAAGGTGCGCTCAAATCTGGCCGCATGGCGCTGGAAAGCCTCGGGCTTGGCGCGTATGAAGCGCGTGAGCGTGCAGATCTTTTCCGCCGTTTTAATCATGAGATGGTGGAGGAGATGGTGGCGATGGCGAGCAGTACGGCAACCGAACGCGCAGCGGTGTTTAAACGCACCAGTACCATGCTGACGGAGATCATCAATGAGGATCGCAATCACCTGTCGCTGGTTCAGCGCCATGGCTGGCAAGGAACGGAAGAGGGCAAGCATACCGGTGATCCTGCGGATGAACCGCAGAGTAAACCTACTGCGTGAAGTGGAGTTGCCAGCAATATTAAAAAATTTCTAATTCTTTACCCTGCCGCCAGTCGACGAAAGATTAAGCTTTCCGTATAGTGGCGGCAATTTTTTGCATCCGGGAAATTTTCAATGATCAGTCTGATTGCAGCGCTGGCGGTAGACCGCGTTATCGGCATGGAAAATGCCATGCCGTGGAACCTGCCTGCCGATCTCGCATGGTTTAAACGTACTACGTTAAACAAGCCGGTAGTGATGGGCCGCCTGACCTGGGAGTCGATTGGTCGTCCATTGCCGGGTCGTAAGAATATTGTGATCAGTAGCCAGCCGGGCACTGACGATCGCGTTCAGTGGGTTAAGTCCGTTGATGAAGCAATTGCCGCCTGCGGCGATGCCGAAGAGATCATGGTGATCGGCGGTGGTCGTGTGTATGAGCAGTTCCTGCCAAAAGCGCAGAAACTGTATCTGACGCACATTGATGCGGAAGTGGAAGGGGATACCCATTTCCCGGATTACGATCCGGACGAGTGGGAGTCCGTATTCAGTGAATTTCACGATGCGGATGCGCAGAACTCACACAGCTACTGCTTCGAAATTCTGGAACGTCGTTAACGGTTTTATCCTCTCCCCAAAGGGAGAGGATAAACATCCTCAGGAGGCGACCGCCTCACCCTCACCTAAGTCCAGCTGTCGGTTGGATGGCTGCACAAAGTAAGTTTTATCTTCCCAGCGCAGGCAGGTTAAATCCCCGCCCCAGCAGCATCCGGTATCCAGCGCATAGATATTTTCCGGGGTGCCTTTTCCTTCCAGCGATGCCCAGTGTCCAAAGACCACGCTGTAGTCGTTTGTCACGGGACCCGGAATCGCAAACCACGGCTTAAGCGGCGCAGGGGCATTTTCCGGCGTATCTTTGCAATACATATCCAGCTGCCCGTTCGGGAAGCAGTAGCGCATCCGCGTGAAGGCATTGGTGATAAAACGCAGTCGCGCCAGGCCGCTGAGGTCATCACTCCAGTTGTTCGGCATGTCGCCGTACATCGCATCGAGGAAGAACGGATAGGAGTCGCTCGCCAGCACCGCTTCCGCGTCGCGCGCGCAGGTTTTTGCCGTCTCAAGATCCCACTGGGGCGTGATGCCTGCATGGGCCATCACCAGCTTTTTCTTTTCGTCAATCTGGAGCAGCGGCTGGCGACGCAGCCAGTTGAGCAACTCATCGGCATCCGGTGCTTCAAGCAGGGGAGTAATCCGGTCTTTCGGCTTATTACGGCTGATCCCGGCGTATACGGCCAGCAGATGCAGATCGTGGTTGCCCAGCACCATACGCACGCTGTCGCCCAGCGATTTGACATAGCGGAGGACGTCCAGGGAGCCTGGACCGCGCGCCACTAAGTCGCCCGTTAGCCAGAGTGTGTCCTGCCCGGGTGTAAAGTCGACCTGTTTTAATAATGCGATCAGTTCATCGTAGCAACCGTGAACGTCGCCAATCAGATATGTAGACATTAGATTAATGAATAAGTGTAGGTACGGCGAGACGGAACACAGGAATAGCAATGCGGAAGGCATTACCGTCGGCGTCGACCATTTCGTAATGGCCTTGCATGGTACCCAGCGGCGTTTCAATTACCGCACCGCTGGTGTACTGATACTCTTCGCCAGGGGCGATATGGGGTTGTTCACCGACCACACCTTCACCCTGGACTTCAATTTCACGGCCGTTGCCGTTGGTGATAAGCCAGTAGCGCCCGAGCAGTTGCACAGGCATCCGCCCCAGATTGCGAATGGTTACGGTATAAGCAAAGACAAAACGTTCTTCATCCGGTGTGGATTGGGACTCAATGTAGACGCTTTGAACCTGAACACAGACGCGGGGCGAATCAATCATGGCTTAGCTCTCCTTCGGCGGCGCATTGTCGCTGATGTAATTAGCCAGCTTGCAGTACTGCTCTACGGAAATATTTTCCGCACGCATTGCCGGGTCGATGCCCAACTCAGCTAACACGTCAACGGTAAACAGATTGCCAAGGCTGTTACGAATCGTTTTACGGCGCTGGTTAAAGGCTTCTGTCGTAATACGGCTCAGCACGCGCAGATCTTTGACCGGGTACGGCATCGTTTTATGTGGCACGAGGCGGACAACCGCAGAATCAACTTTTGGCGGTGGCGTGAACGCGGAAGGCGGTACTTCTAATACCGGGATCACGTTGCAGTAATATTGCGCCATCACGCTTAAACGACCATACGCTTTACTGTTCGGCCCTGCAACCAGACGGTTAACGACCTCTTTTTGCAACATGAAGTGCATGTCGGCAATGGCATCAGTATAGCTAAACAGATGGAACATCAGCGGGGTGGAGATGTTGTACGGCAGGTTACCGAACACGCGCAGCGGCTGTCCCATTTTTTCTGACAGTTCGCCGAAGTTCATGGTCATCGCATCCTGCTGATAAATCGTCAGCTTCGGCCCGAGGAACGGGTGCGTTTGCAGACGCGCGGCCAAATCGCGGTCGAGTTCGATAACGGTCAGTTCGTCAAGGCGTTCGCCAACCGGCTCGGTCAGCGCGGCAAGACCCGGGCCGATTTCGACCATGGCCTGGCCTTTCTGCGGATTAATGGCAGAAACGATACTGTCGATCACAAACTGATCGTTGAGGAAGTTTTGCCCGAAGCGTTTACGGGCTAAGTGGCCCTGATGGACTCGATTAGTCATTGAGTATTAACAATCATTTTGATGGCGAGATTAAGCGCCGTAATAAAACTGCCGACATCCGCTTTTCCCTGGCCTGCCAGATCCAGCGCAGTACCGTGGTCAACGGACGTTCGAATAAAGGGTAAACCGAGGGTGATATTCACCCCGCGGCCAAATCCCTGGTATTTTAGCACGGGCAGGCCCTGATCGTGGTACATCGCGAGCACAGCGTCAGCATTATCCAGGTATTTGGGCTGGAAAAGGGTGTCGGCAGGCAGAGGCCCGCTGAGGTGCATCCCTTTCGCCCGCATTTCTTCCAGCACCGGAATGATGGTGTCGATCTCTTCGGTGCCCATATGTCCGCCTTCGCCCGCATGCGGATTCAGACCACAGATCAGAACGTGCGGCTGCGGAATGCCGAACTTGGTTTGCAGATCGTGATGCAAAATGCCAATGATCTCACGCAGGAGGTCAGGCGTAATCGCATCAGGAATGGCTTTGATCGGCAGGTGCGTAGTTACCAGCGCAACGCGCATCGCTTCGGTTGCCAGCATCATCACCACTTTCGGGCTGTGTGAACGCTCTTCGAAAAATTCGGTATGCCCGGTAAACGGAATGCCTGCGTCGTTGATTACGCCTTTATGCACCGGACCGGTGATCAGGGCAGCAAATTCGCCCTGAAGGCAACCGTCACAGGCGCGCGCCAGCGTCTCGACAACATAGTGGCCGTTTTCGGTATGTAGCTCACCGGGGACAACAGGCGCACGGAGCGGGACAGAAAGCAGGGTGAGGGTGCCAGCCTGCTGCGGTGCAGGCTGCTGGCCTTCAACGTAAGGGAGGAGCGTTAAAGGCAGACCGAGCAAAGCAGCCCGGTCTTGTAACAGTGTTGCATCTGCGCAGACAACCAACTCTACCGGCCAGCTGCGCTGGGCGAGCTGAACCACAAGGTCAGGCCCAATCCCGGCGGGTTCGCCGGGAGTGATCACCACACGATGCGGTTTCATTAGTTGCTCAACACTTTCACGTAAGCACTGGCGCGTTGTTCCTGCATCCAGGTTGCGGCTTCTTCAGAGAACTTACGGTTAAACAGCATGCGATACGCGCGGTCTTTCTGCGCCGCGTCGGTTTTATCCACGTTGCGGGTGTCCATCAGCTGGATCAGGTGCCAGCCAAAGGAAGAGTGCACAGGCGCGCTCATCTGGCCTTTATTCAGCTTCATTAACGCATCGCGGAAAGCCGGATCGTAAATATCGGCTGCCGCCCAACCCAGGTCACCGCCCTGGTTCGCTGAGCCAGGATCCTGAGAGAACTCTTTTGCCGCTTTATCAAAGGTGGTTTTACCGCTCTTGATGTCTGCGGCGATCTGTTCCAGTTTCGCACGGGCCTGATCGTCAGTCATGATCGGAGACGGTTTAAGCAGAATATGACGCGCATGCACTTCGGTAACCGAAATGTTCTGGCTCTGACCGCGCAGGTCGTTCACTTTCAGAATGTGGAAGCCCACACCGGAACGGATTGGACCGACGATGTCGCCTTTCTTCGCGGTGCTCAGCGCCTGGGCAAACAGAGAAGGCAGCTCCTGAATTCGGCCCCAGCCCATCTGGCCGCCTTTCAGCGCCTGCTGGTCAGCGGAGTACGTGATGGCCAGCTTGCCGAAGTCATCGCCATTACGCGCCTGCTCAACGATAGCGCGTGCCTGGCTTTCCGCCGCAGCCGCCTGATCGGAGGTTGGGTTTTCCGGCAGAGGGATCAGGATGTGGCTCAGGTTCAGCTCAGTGCTGGCGTCATTCTGATTCCCCACCTGTTTTGCCAGGGCATCTACTTCCTGAGGCAGGATGGTGACGCGGCGACGGACTTCATTGTTACGCACTTCTGAAATCAGCATCTCTTTACGAATCTGATTACGGTAGGTGGCATAGCTGATGCCGTCATAGGCCAGGCGGCTACGCATCTGGTCCGGGGTAATGTTGTTCTGCTTTGCAATGTTGGCGATCGCCTGATCGAGCTGCTCGTCAGAGATCTTCACACCCATTTTCTGGCCCATTTGCAGGACAATCTGATCCATGATCAGACGTTCCAGGATCTGGTGGCGCAGCGTAGCGTCATCCGGAAGTTGCTGACCTGCTTGACCCGAGTTGAGCTTTACAGATTTCATCAAACCGTCAACGTCACTTTCAAGCACGACGCCGTTGTTAACCACAGCTGCGACTTTATCGACAACCTGTGGGGCCGCGAAGCTGGTATTCGCAACCATAGCGACACCGAGTAGCAGCGTTTTCCAGTTCTTCATACTTTTTCCATTTCAATTAACCGCAAAGCGGATTACGTTGTAAATCAAGCACATTACAATGAACTACGATACGGCAGAATGTTCGAGCGCAGCATCTGCTGCGTGCCCAGACCGTAGTTAGAACTCAGGCCGCGCAACTCGATATTAAAGCCAATCACGTTATCGTATTTGCCCTGACTGTTTTGCGTATCCCAGCCGTTAAGTTTGCGTTCGTAACCGACACGTATTGCGTAACAGCAGGAGTTATATTGCAGACCCAGCATCTGGTCAGCAGGTTTTTGGGCATTCGTGTCATAGTAGTAGGCACCGACGACTGACCAACGATCGGCGATCGGCCAGCTCGCGGCGGTTCCCACCTGTGAAATACCGTCTTTGTATTGGTCTGTATTCGCATAGTTTGGCAGCGTCGCCTGGATATACTCCGGGCTGGCGTAACGGTACGTCAACTGCAACATGCGGTCTTCATCACGACGATATTCGATGGCAGCACTGCCCGTCGCGATATTGTCCAGTCGAGTATCGTACTGAACACCACCGCGCAGACCCCAACGATCCGTCATGCGCCAGTAGGTGTCGCCCGCCCATACCAGTGAGCCCGTTTTGTTGTCTTTCTCCCAGTTAATGTCGTCATCACCGGTACGAGACTCGGTGAAATAGTAGATTTGACCAACAGAAACGTTAAAACGTTCAACGGCAGCATCATCATATACGCGCGTTGTGACGCCGGTCGTTAACTGGTTAGCAGACGCGATACGGTCAAGGCCGCCGTAGGTACGGTCACGGAACAGACCGCTATAGTCAGATTGCAGGAACGACGAGTCGTAGTTTTGAATTTTGCTCTGATCGCGATATGGCACGTACAGATACTGCATACGTGGCTCAAGCGTCTGGGTGTATCCATCCGCGAGAAGAGCCATATCACGTTCGAAGATCAGCTTCCCGTCCATTTTGAATTGCGGAAGCGTACGGTTTACCGATTCTTCAAGATCGGTGCCATAGCGTTTGTTATACCAGTCCAGATTCTTCTGCTGGTAGTGGGTGGCCATCACTTTGGCTTCGGTATTCAGGCTCGCCCAGTCGTTTGACCACGGCAGATTGATCGTCGGCTCGATATGCAGACGCGTTGATTCCGGCATATCCGAGTTGGTGTTGACGAAATGGACCGCCTGAGCGTAAACGCGCGTGTCGAAAGGCCCCACATCGTTCTGGTACCAGTTCACGTCCAGCTGCGGCTCGGCACCATAGGTACTACGCGATTGCGTATCAAACACCTGGAACTGCTTGGTCGACACCGTCGCGTCAAAGTTCTCAATGGCGTAGCCCACGCTGAATTTCTGCGTGGCGTAACCGTCGGTACTCGAACCGTATTTTGAGTCAAAGTCGTTGAAGTAATACGGATCGCTGACTTTGGTGTAGTCGATGTTGAAGCGCCACACCTGATCTAATACCCCGGCGTGCTTCCAGTAGTACATCCAGCGGTGCTTATCACCTTCGCTCGGATGCTCGTCCTGGAATACCTTATCTGATGGCAGATAATCAAACTCCATCAGACCCGCGCCCGCCTTGGTCAGATAGCGGAACTCGTTCTCCCACATGATGTTACCGCGCTTGTGGATATAGTGCGGCGTGATCGTGGCGTCCATGTTGGGCGCAATGTTCCAGTAGTACGGCAGGTAGAACTCAAAGTAGTTCGACGTGCTGTACTTGGCGTTCGGGATCAGGAAACCTGAACGACGTTTGTCACCCACGGGAAGTTGCAGGTAAGGGCTATAGAAAATAGGCACTGGGCCAAGTTTAAAACGGGCGTTCCAGATCTCAGCAACCTGTTCTTCACGGTCGTGGATCACTTCACTGCCCACAACGCTCCAGGTATTTGACCCTGGCAAACAGGAGGTAAACGTGCCGTTTTCAAGAATGGTGTAGCGGTTTTCGCCACGCTGTTTCATCAGGTCTGCGGTACCGCGCCCCTGACGACCCACCATCTGGTAATCACCTTCCCAGACGTTGGTATCTTTGGTATTCAGATTCGACCAGGCTTTCGGACCTTTCAGGATGACCTGATTGTCGTCATAGTGCACATTACCCAGCGCATCCACGGTACGGACAGGCGCCTGGGCACCTTCCGGTTGCTTCTGGTGCAATTGCACTTCGTCAGCCAGCAGGCGGCTGTTTCCCTGGTTAATATCGACATTGCCCGTAAAGGTCGCGTTGTCAGGATAATTACCTTTTGCGCTGTCGGCATTAATGGTGACGGGTAAGTCATTCGTATCGCCTTTCACCAGTGGGCGATTGTAACTTGGGACGCCAAGCATACACTGCGAGGCGAGATCGGCTGCGAGCCCCTGTTGGCTATACAGGGCGGTGCCAATCATTGTGGCCAGAAGGGTGGGGATACGTTTTTTCATACGTTGTATTTTATTGTTCCGTCATCAGTGGCTACGGCTTACAAACGCTCAGAGACTATCTTACTCATCAGCGCAGTACCAGCGTTAATCCTGCCCGTTTGCGCGCCAGAGTGTTAGGCTCGCTATCGAATGACGAGTATGATAATGCAAATTATAGGCGATGTCCCTCAATTGACCGTGGCGCGACCACTGTAATGATGGCGTTGCGTCGGCCAGGAACATGACCATTCGGGGAGTATATGCAGTATTGGGGTAAAATAATCGGCGTTGCGTTCGCAATTATTATGGGTGCCGGATTCTGGGGTGTCGTTCTTGGCCTCATTATCGGCCATATGTTTGACAAAGCACGCAGCCGCAAAATGGCCTGGTTTGCCAACCAGCGCGAGCGCCAGTCACTCTTTTTCTCCACCACCTTCGAGGTGATGGGGCATTTAACCAAATCAAAAGGGCGCGTAACGGAAGCCGATATTCAGGTTGCCAGCGTCTTTATGGATCGCATGAATTTGCACGGCGAATCCCGCATCGCGGCGCAGAATGCGTTTCGGATTGGTAAATCCGATCACTACCCGCTGCGTGAAAAAATGCGGCAGTTCCGTAGCATCTGTTTCGGGCGCTTTGATTTAATTCGGATGTTTCTGGAAATTCAAATCCAGGCTGCCTTCGCGGATGGTTCTCTGCATCCGAATGAACGGGACGTTCTGTATGTGATTGCCGAAGAGCTGGGCATTTCCCGCATGCAGTTCGACCAGTTCCTGCGCATGATGCAGGGTGGCGCGCACTTTGGCGGCGGTTATCAGCACCAATCCTCTGGCGGCGGCTGGCAGCAGGCGCAGCGTGGCCCTACGCTTGAAGATGCCTGTAACGTGCTTGGCGTGAAGCCCTCTGACGATGCCACGACCATCAAACGCGCCTATCGTAAGCTGATGAGCGAGCACCATCCGGATAAGCTGGTGGCGAAAGGCCTGCCGCCAGAGATGATGGAGATGGCGAAACAGAAAGCGCAGGAAATCCAGAAAGCCTACGAGCTGATTAAAGAGCAGAAAGGTTTCAAATAAAAAAATGGCCCGACACTGTCGGGCCATTTTTTCAGAAGTCCACCGGCGCCTTAAAGGTCATGGCGTTGCCGAACGCCGGGTGGGTGATGGTGAGCGTCTGCGCATGCAGTTGCAGGCGCGGCGCTAACGCCAGCGCTTCCGGCGGCGCATAGAATCTGTCCCCCAGAATAGGGTGACCCAGCGCAAGCATATGCACACGCAGCTGGTGGGAGCGCCCGGTAATCGGTTTTAGCAGGACGCGCGCGGTGTTATCTGGCGCATACTCCAGCACTTCATACTCGGTTTGCGCGGCCTTGCCGGTTTCATAACACACTTTCTGCTTAGGCCGGTTCGGCCAGTCGCAAATCAGCGGTAAATCTACCAGCCCTTCCGCCTGCGCCGGATGACCCCAGACGCGCGCGACATACTGCTTCTTCGGCTCACGCTCGCGGAACTGACGCTTCAGCTCGCGTTCTGCCGCTTTATTCAGCGCCACCACAATCACACCGCTGGTCGCCATATCCAGACGATGGACAGACTCGGCCTCAGGATAATCACGCTGGATACGCGTCATCACGCTGTCTTTATGCTCGTCCAGACGCCCCGGTACGGACAACAAGCCGCTCGGCTTGTTGACCACCATAATGTGCTCGTCCTGATACAGAATGACCAGCCACGGATCCATCGGGGGATTGTAGGGCTCCATTATCATCTTGCGCTCCGCTTACTGATGCGTCACAACGATAAGGCGCAGGGCGTCGAGACGCCATCCCGCCTGATTCAGGCTTTCCAGAACCTGCTGGCGGTTGCTCTCGATTGCGGCCAGCTCATCGTCACGAATGTTCGGGTTCACCGCTTTCAACGCTTCCAGACGCGACAGCTCGGCAGACAGCTTCTCATCGGCTTCACTGCGCGCCGCATCGATCAGCGCTCTGGCCGCTTTTTCGGCCTGGGTTTCACCCAGTTGCAGAATGGCATGCACGTCCTGTTGCACCGCATTCACCAGCTTGCTGCCGGTATGACGGTTCACCGCGCTCAGCTGACGGTTGAAGCTTTCAAACTCCACCTGACCGGCCAGATTCGTACCGTTTTTATCCAGCAGCAGACGCACCGGCGTTGGCGGCAGGAAGCGGTTAAGCTGAAGCTGTTTCGGCGCCTGCGCTTCCACAACGTAGATCAGCTCCACCAACAGTGTGCCCACAGGCAAGGCTTTGTTCTTCAACAGGGAGATGGTGCTGCTGCCAGTATCGCCGGAGAGGATCAGATCCAGACCGTTGCGGATCAGCGGGTGTTCCCAGGTGATGAACTGTGCGTCTTCGCGCGACAGCGCCACATCACGCTCAAAGGTGATAGTGCAACCGTCTTCCGGCAGGCCCGGGAAATCCGGCACCAGCATATGATCGGACGGGGTCAGGACGATCATGTTCTCACCGCGATCGTCCTGGTTAATGCCGACGATGTCGAACAGGTTCATAGAGAAGCTGATCAGGCTGGTGTCGTCGTCCTGTTCTTCGATGCTTTCGGCAAGCTGCTGCGCTTTTTCACCGCCGTTGGAGTGGATCTCCAGCAGGCGATCGCGCCCCTGTTCCAGCTGGGCTTTCAGGGCGTCGTGCTTCTCGCGGCAGGACTTGATCAGCTCATCAAAACCCTCGGTGTTTTCCGGGGCCGCGAGGTAACCGATCAGATCCGCATGCACCTGATCGTAAATGGTGCGACCGGTCGGGCAGGTGTGTTCAAACGCATCCAGACCTTCGTGATACCAGCGAACCAGAACGGACTGGGCGGTTTTCTCCAGATACGGCACGTGGATCTGAATATCATGCGCCTGACCGATACGATCCAGACGGCCGATACGCTGCTCCAGCAGATCCGGGTTAAACGGCAGATCGAACATCACCAGATTGCTGGCGAACTGGAAGTTACGGCCTTCAGAACCGATTTCGGAGCACAGCATAACCTGTGCGCCACTGTCCTCTTCACTAAACCAGGCTGCGGCGCGGTCGCGCTCGACAATAGACATGCCTTCGTGGAACACGGCAGCGCGAATACCTTCGCGCTCGCGCAGCACTTGTTCCAGTTGCAGGGCGGTGGCTGCTTTGGCGCAGATCACCAGCACCTTCCGGGAACGGTGCGCGGTCAGATAACCCATCAACCACTCCACGCGCGGATCGAAGTTCCACCAGGTGCCGGTATCCCCTTCAAATTCCTGATAAATCTGCTCCGGGTAGAGCATGTCGCGCGCGCGATCTTCCGCAGATTTACGGGTGCCCATAATGCCGGAGACTTTAATCGCCGTCTGGTACTGGGTCGGCAGCGGCAGTTTGATGGTGTGCAGCTCGCGTTTCGGGAACCCCTTCACGCCGTTACGGGTGTTACGGAACAGCACGCGGCTGGTGCCGTGACGGTCCATCAGCATGTCGATCAGCTCTTTACGCGCAGATCCCGCGTTATCGCTGTCGCTGTTCGCGGCCTGCAAAAGCGGCTCGATATCCTGCTCGCCAATCAGATCGCTCAGGGTGTTAAGTTCATCGTTAGAGAGACGATTACCTGCCAGCAGCAGCGCGACGGCGTCTGCCACCGGACGGTAGTTTTTCTGTTCCTCAACAAACTGCTCAAAATCGTGGAAGCGGTTCGGGTCGAGCAGGCGCAGACGGGCGAAGTGGCTCTCAAGGCCCAGCTGCTCCGGCGTTGCGGTCAGCAGCAGAACGCCCGGTACGCGCTCGGCAAGCTGCTCAATCGCCATGTATTCACGGCTTGGCGCGTCTTCGCTCCAGACGAGGTGGTGTGCTTCGTCGACGACCATCAGATCCCATTCAGCGTCGCACAGGTGCTCCAGGCGCTGCTTGCTGCGGCGCACGAAGTCCAGGGAGCAGATCACCAGTTGTTCGGTTTCAAACGGGTTGTCCGCGTCGTGCTGGGCTTCGGCATAGCGCTCGTCGTCGAACAGGGAGAAGCGCAGGTTAAAGCGGCGCAGCATTTCGACCAGCCACTGGTGTTGCAGCGTTTCCGGCACCACAATCAGCACGCGCTCGGCGGCGCCAGAGAGCAGCTGCTGGTGCAGGATCATGCCTGCTTCGATGGTTTTACCCAGGCCCACTTCGTCAGCCAGCAGCACGCGAGGCGCATGGCGACGGCCCACATCATGGGCGATATTCAGCTGGTGGGGGATCAGGCTGGTACGCTGACCGCGCAGACCGCTCCACGGCATGCGGTACTGTTCACTCTGGAACTTACGCGCGCGGTAGCGCAGGGAGAAGCGATCCATTCGGTCGATTTGCCCGGCAAACAGACGGTCCTGCGGCTTGCTGAAAACCAGTTTGCTGTCGAGCAGCACTTCGCGCAGGATGACATTCGTCTCGTCGGTATCAAGACGCGTTCCGATGTAGGCGAGCAGTCCATTCTCTTCTTTTACGTCTTCAACCTTTAGCTGCCAGCCCTCGTGGCTGGTCACGGTGTCACCCGGGTTGAACATTACGCGGGTAACAGGGGAGTCATTGCGAGCGTACAGGCGGTTTTCACCGGTAGCAGGGAAAAGGAGGGTAACCATGCGCGCATCGACGGCAACGACGGTTCCTAATCCAAGTTCGCTTTCTGTATCGCTGATCCAGCGTTGACCAAGTGTAAAAGGCATAGTTGTTCGGCTCTAATCTTTAATTGCAGGCAATAGTTCGACCCCGTCAAAAAAGACGGTCATCGAAAAATGGGTCCGGGAATGGAAAGGGCGCTATGGTACTGGATGGCAACGGTTTCGTCACGCGTCAAAATAGCCCAAGTTGTCCTGTCACTAGTGTAGCAAAGTCGTCATCGATGAACGGTAAAATTCCCTCCGCAACCGGCTGAAGCTGGCGGGTGAGGTAGTGATCGTAATCGAACGGAGACTGCTGGTAATCAACGGGCTCCGGACCGTTAGTTGTCCAGACGTATTTGATTGTTCCCCGGTTCTGATACTGCGGCGCGCGTCCCCGGCGAACGTTCTCTTCGTCCGCCAGCCGCGCGGCACGCACGTGGGGGGGAACGTTACGCTGATACTCCACCAGCGGGCGGCGCAGGCGCTTGCGATACACCAGCTGCGCGTCAAGTTCACCCGCCATCAGGCTGGCGATGGTTTCGCGCACATAATCCTGATAAGGCTCATTGCGAAACACCCGCAGGTAGAGTGTCTGCTGGAACTGCTGTGCCAGCGGCGTCCAGTCGGTGCGCACTGTCTCCAGCCCTTTAAACACCATCCGCTGCGTGTCGCCTTCCTGAATCAACCCGGCGTAGCGCTTCTTGCTGCCCTGGTCGGTCCCGCGAATGGTCGGCATTAAAAAGCGGGCGAAATGGGTTTCAAACTCCAGCTCTAACGCGCTGGTTAACCGCTCTTTTTGCAAATGTTCCTGCCACCAGGCGTTCACAAAAGCGACCAGTTCTTTGCCGATTTGCGCGGCATCGTCTTCTGAATGGGCGGCTTTCAGCCAGACAAAGGTGGAGTCGGTGTCGCCATAAATCACGTCATAGCCCCGGGATTCAATCAGCGCTTTAGTCTGGCGCATAATGTCGTGCCCGCGCATGGTGATGGACGACGCCAGACGGGGATCAAAGAAGCGGCAGGCGCTGGTACCCAGCACGCCGTAAAAGGCGTTCATAATGATCTTCAGCGCCTGTGACAGCGGCTTGTTGCCGTGGCGTTTCGCCTCGTCCCGGCCGTGCCAGATGTTGCCCACAATTTCAGGCAGGCAGTGTTTTTCGCGCGAGAAGCGTGCCCCGAGAAAACCTTCGGTGCTGTGCGCATCGTCTGGCTGCGCCATCCCCTCCACCAGCCCCACAGGGTCAATCAGGAACGTGCGGATAATCGACGGGTACAGGCTTTTATAATCCAGTACCAGAACGGAGTCATATAATCCTGGCCGGGAGTCCATCACGTAACCGCCGGGGCTGGCCTGCGGCGGCACGTCCCCGAGATTAGGCGCGACATAGCCCGCCCGATGCATCCGCGGGAAATAGAGGTGGCTGAAGGCCGCTACCGAGCCGCCGTGCCTGTCGACCGCGAGACCGTTTACCGTTGCGCGCTCAAGCAGGAACGGCATGATCTCGGTTTTGTGGAAAATCTGCGTGACCAGCTCGCAGTCTTTCAGGTTATAGGTGGCAAGCGCGGGTTTATCCTCGTTAAAGCGCCGGTCGATCTCGTCCATTCGGTCCCAGGGGTTGTCGATGGATTTGCCTTCGCCAAGCAGCTCCTGCGCCACCGCTTCGAGAGAGAAAGAGGAGAAATTCCAGAAGGCGGACTTAAGCGCCTCGATGCCGTCGATAATCAGGCGACCGTTGGCCTGAGCGAAGAAAACGCCGTTCTTAAAACCGTGCTCGCGCCACTCCAGCTCACTGTTGCCGCGCCCCAGCATCAGCGGGATGCGGTAACGCTCGGCATGTTTTTGCAGCACGCGCAGGTCAAATTGCACCACGTTCCAGCCGATCAATACATCCGGGTCATGCTCGGCAAACCACTGGTTAAGCTTCTCCAGCAGTTGCGGGCGGCTGTTAACGTACTCCAGATGAAAATCCAGCGCGGACGCATCGCCGTTCGGCGGCCCGAGCATATAGACAACCCGCTGCCCGCAGCCTTCAAGGCCGATGCAGTACAGTTCTCCGTGGCGGGTCGTTTCTATATCCAGCGAGACCCACTTCTGCGGTGGACGATAATTCGGGTTAGGCTTGAGGCGCGCGTTAACGAGACTGCCGTTCTGCGCGGTGCCGTCCACCCAGACGGGGGCAGTAATAAACCGCTCCATCAGAAAACGTTCCGGTGGACGAATATCCGCTTCGTAGAGCGTCACGCCCGCTTCGCGGAGCAGTTTTTCATAGCGCATCAGCTGGCGATGGGCACGGCAGTAGAGGCCATACACGGGCTGGCGATGAAAATCTTTCAAATCCAGGGGGGTGAGGCGCCAGCCGTTTTCACCGTGCAGCAGCTGTTTGACCTTTTCGACGTGGTGTTCAGGAATAAAAGCCACGGACTCCTGCGGCGGCAGCGTAACGTGCAGCGGACCGTTGTCCGTTGCCAGCCAGAACGCAACCTCCGTACCCTGAGGGGTATCCCGCCAGTGTCGGGTCAGTAAAAAGCCTTCTTGCGCCTGTGCCACGCCGCTATCCCATAAAACAAAACCAGGCCTGATTATAGCCTGGTTGAGGTGGGTTTGCTGGGGTTTTATACAGTGTCTGTTTAGCCGGATGGCGCTGCGCTTATCCGGCCTACAATCCTATTGCCCGTAATACGCTTTCGCGCCGTGCTTGCGCAGGTAATGCTTATCCAGCAGGGTTTGCTGCATATCCGGCAGTTGCGGCGCCAGCTGGCGGCAGAAGATCCCCATGTAGGCAACTTCTTCCAGCACGATCGCGTTATGCACCGCGTCTTCCGCGTTTTTACCCCAGGCAAACGGGCCGTGGGAGTGCACCAGTACGCCGGGCATTTGCGCCGCGTCGATACCCTGTTTTTCGAAGGTTTCGACAATCACGTTCCCCGTTTCCCACTCGTATTCACCGTTGATCTCCGCATCGGTCATCAGACGCGTGCAGGGAATGGTGCCGTAGAAGTAGTCCGCGTGGGTGGTACCGGTAGCCGGAATGGACTGGCCCGCCTGCGCCCAGATGGTCGCGTGACGCGAATGGGTGTGCACAATGCCGCCAATGGTCGGGAAGGCCTGATACAGCAGGCGGTGGGTGGGCGTATCGGAAGAGGGTTTTTTGTTGCCTTCCACCACTTCACCCGTTTCGATGCTGACCACCACCATATCTTCTGCGGTCATCACCGTGTAATCCACGCCCGAAGGCTTGATCACGAATAGCCCTTTTTCCCGGTCAACGGCGCTGACGTTGCCCCAGGTCAGGGTCACCAGGTTATGTTTTGGCAGCGCCAGGTTGGCTTCGAGCACCTGACGTTTGAGATCTTCTAACATGGTTGTCTCCAGTGCCGGATGGCGCTTCGCTTATCAGGCCTACAGCATTGTAGGCCCGGTAAACGCAGTGCCACCGGGCATTGCGTGCTTAGCGTTTTGTACCGTAATAGACTTCGTTCCAGCGCAGCGCGTCTTTAAAGGCGGGCAGACGGGTGTCGTTATCAATCACGGTCAGCTCGATGTCGTGCAACTCGGCGAACTGACGCATATCGTTCAGGTCAAGCGCGTGGCTGAAGACGGTGTGGTGCGCGCCACCCGCCAGGATCCAGGCCTCTGACGCGGTTGGCAGATCAGGCTGCGCTTTCCACAACGCGTTGGCGACCGGCAGTTTCGGCAGAGAGTGCGGGGTTTCAACCGCATCGACGCAGTTCACCAGCAGGCGGAAGCGGTCGCCGAGGTCGATCAGGCTGGCGTTGATGGCCGGGCCGGTACGGGTGTTGAAGATCAGACGGGCCGGATCCGCTTTGCCGCCAATACCGAGGTACTGCACGTCGAGGATCGGTTTCTCTTCAACCGCGATGGAGGGACACACTTCCAGCATGTGCGAGCCGAGCACCAGATCGTTGCCGTTCTCGAAGTGATAGGTGTAGTCCTCCATAAAAGAGGTGCCGCCCTGTAGACCGGTCGACATCACCTTCATGATGCGAAGCAGAGCGGCAGTTTTCCAGTCGCCTTCGCCCGCAAAGCCGTAGCCCTGCTGCATCAGACGTTGTACCGCCAGTCCCGGGAGCTGTTTCAGGCCGTGGAGGTCTTCAAAGGTGGTGGTGAAGGCATGGAAGCCGCCCTGTTCCAGAAAACGCTTCATGCCCAGCTCAATTCGTGCGGCATCCAGCACGTTCTGGCGCTTGTCGCCGTTGACCTGTGCCGCAGGCGTCAGGCGGTAGCTGCTTTCGTACTCGTCCACCAGCGCGTTAACGTCGCCATCGCTGATGTCGTTCACCACCTGCACCAGGTCGCCCACCGCCCAGGTGTTGACGGAGAAGCCAAACTTGATCTGTGCGGCCACTTTATCACCGTCGGTAACCGCCACTTCGCGCATGTTGTCGCCGAAACGCACCACTTTCAGGTGACGGGTATCCTGCTTAGAGACCGCCTGACGCATCCAGGAGCCAATGCGTTTTTGTGCCTGGCCGTCCTGCCAGTGGCCGGTCACCACGGCATGCTGTTGACGCATACGCGCGCCGATGAAACCGAACTCGCGGCCGCCGTGCGCGGTCTGGTTCAGGTTCATAAAGTCCATGTCGATGCTGTCCCACGGCAGGGATGCGTTGAACTGCGTGTGGAATTGCAGCAGCGGTTTGTTGAGGATAGCCAGGCCGTTGATCCACATTTTGGCCGGTGAGAAGGTGTGCAGCCACACCACCAGGCCGGCGCATTTGTCGTCGTAATTGGCATCGCGGCAGATGTTGGTGATTTCGTCCGGGGTGGTTCCCAGCGGCTTCAGCACCAGTTTGCACGGCAGTTTAGCTTCCGCGTTCAGCGCATTCACAACGTGCTCCGCGTGTTTCGTCACCTGCTGCAACGCTTCCGGTCCGTACAAATGCTGGCTGCCAATCACAAACCACACTTCATAATTATTAAAAATGGTCATCATCGTGTCCTTAATGTGTCAGGGTTGCCGTAGTGTCCGCGGTGCTTTTGGCCGGGGCGGCGACAGGGAGATAGTGAAGTTCGGCGCTTTTTGCCCATTGCTGGTAGCGCTGATAAAGCTGTTCAAAGCGTTGTGCCTGCTGAGTCTGCGGCTGGAGCGTACTTTCGACGGCGCTCGCCATATGCTGTTGCGCGGTCGGGATATCCGCATGAACGCCTGCGGCCACGGCAGCGAAAATCGCGGCGCCCAGCGCACAGCACTGATCGGAGGCCACAATTTGCAGCGGCCGGTTCAGCACGTCGCAGCAGGCCTGCATAATCACCGGGTTTTTACGGGCGATGCCGCCCAGCGCCATCACGTTGTTCACGTCAATGCCCTGGTCGATGAAGCACTCCATAATGGCGCGCGCGCCGAACGCGGTGGCGGCAATCAGGCCGCCAAACAGCGCGGGCGCGTCGGTCGCCAGGTTGAGATCGGTGATCACCCCTTTCAGACGCTGGTTGGCGAACGGCGTGCGGCGGCCGTTGAACCAGTCCAGCACGACCGGCAGGTGGTCGAGAGACGGATTTTTTGCCCAGGCTTCTGTAAGCTGCGGCAGGAGCTGTTTTTTGCTCGCCGTAATCTGCGTTTTCAGTTCAGGATGCGCGACAGCCAGCTGATCCAGCGGCCAGCCGAGCACGCGGCCAAACCAGGCGTAGATGTCACCGAAGGCGGACTGACCCGCTTCAAGGCCGATAAAATCAGGCACCACGCTGCCGTCAACCTGACCGCAGATGCCTTTCACCGCGCGGTCGCCGACGCTGGTTTTATCTGCCGTCAGAATGTCACAGGTGGAGGTGCCGATAACTTTCACCAGCGTGTTTGGCTGCGCACCTGCGCCCACGGCACCCATATGGCAGTCGAACGCGCCGCCGGAAATGGTCACGTTTTGCGGCAGGCCGAGACGCGTCGCCCACTCTTCACAGAGCGTGCCGACCGGAATATCGGCGGTGAAGGTGTCGGTAAACAGCGGGTATGTCAGGTTTTTGTTGATGATCGGGTCGAGTTCGTCGAAGAACGCCGCCGGAGGCAGACCACCCCAGCTTTCATGCCACAGCGATTTATGCCCGGCGCTGCATCGGCCGCGGCGGATATCCTGCGGGCGGGTGGTGCCGGAGAGCAGGGCGGGAACCCAGTCGCACAGCTCAATCCATGACGCCGCTGCCTGTGCGACCGACGCGTCCGCGCGGGTAACGTGCAGGATCTTGGCCCAGAACCACTCGCTGGAGTAGATCCCGCCGATGTAGCGGGAGTAGTCCGTTTTGCCCGGCTGATGGCATAAGCGGGTGATGGCTTCCGCCTCTTCCACGGCGGTATGGTCTTTCCACAGCACAAACATGGCGTTCGGGTTGTCAGCAAACTCCGGTCGCAGCGCCAGTACGCGGCCTTCGGCATCGACAGGAGCAGGCGTTGAGCCAGTGCTGTCGACGCCAATCCCCACTACATCGGCCCGCTGGGCGTCCGTCAGATCCGCCAGCACGGTTTTGATCGCCGCTTCCATTGATTCAATGTAATCACGCGGGTGGTGGCGGAACTGGTTGTTCGGCGCATCGCAGTAGCGCCCCTCTTGCCAGCGCGGATACCACTCAACGCTGGTTGCTATCTCCAGGCCAGTCGTACAGTCCACTGCCAGCGCGCGAACTGAGTCGCTGCCAAAATCGAGGCCAATTGCAATTGCCATGGTGTTGCTCCATCCAAAAAACAGGTATGGAAGAACATTAGAGACTGGGGACAAAAATCGTCAGGCAGGATCCGCTAATCTTATGGACTAAATTGCTGTAGCAACGGAAAGTGTGACGCCGTGCAAATAATCAATGTGGACATTTCTGCCGTACTTATAGACACTTTTGTTACTGCTTATCTGCCTGTACTGGCGGAGAAATCAGGGGGAAAGGCTGAAACATGGCGGACGTAAAAGAGGCGTGATGCCTTTTGAATCTTTTCGCGGGCCATTTTTAACCTGCTTTTATCGATATGGACAATTGGTTTCCTTCAGGACCCTTGGGAGAACTGAATCTATGGCCGAACCGCAAAACGATCCCTTACTGCCGGGCTACTCATTTAACGCCCATCTGGTGGCGGGGCTGACGCCCATTGAGGCCGAGGGATATCTCGATTTCTACGTCGACCGCCCTCTTGGTATGAAGGGATATATCCTGAACCTGACCGTACGCGGAGAAGGGGTGATCAAAAACGGTGATCAGCAGTTCATCTGTCGCCCTGGCGATATGCTGTTGTTCCCGCCGGGGGAGATCCACCACTACGGGCGACACCCGGATGCCAAAGAGTGGTATCACCAGTGGGTCTATTTCCGTCCGCGTGCCTACTGGCAGGAATGGCTCTCATGGCCAGCCATTTTCGCCCATACCGGTTTTTATCGCCCGGATGAGGCGCATCTGGCACAGTTCCGTGAGCTGTTCGCACAGATTATTGAAGCGGGGCAGGCGGGCGGACGCTACGCCGAACTGCTGGCGATTAACCTGCTTGAGCAGGTGCTGCTGCGCCGCATGGAAGCCATCAACGAATCCCTTAACCCGCCGCTGGACAACCGCGTCCGCGATGCCTGCCAGTACATCAGCGACCACCTTGCCGACAGCCAGTTTGATATTGCCAGCGTCGCCCAGCACGTGTGCCTGTCGCCGTCACGGCTCTCTCATCTCTTCCGCCAGCAGCTTGGGGTCAGCGTGCTCAGCTGGCGTGAGGATCAGCGCATCAGCCAGGCGAAACTCCTGCTTAGCACCACCCGAATGCCTATCGCCACCGTCGGACGTAACGTGGGCTTTGAAGATCAGCTCTATTTCTCTCGCGTGTTTAAGAAGTGCACCGGGGCCAGCCCGAGCGAATTCCGCGCGGGATGTGAATAATCGGTAAACATTCAGGTGAACTTCAGGCGCATCCTGTAAACTATTCAGACAATTGATGCCTTGACGCGGTGCGGGGCGCTAAGCAGAATCGCTGATTCGTTTTCTGACCGGAATAGTTATGCAGGCATTGCTGGAACATTTTATTACCCAGTCCGTTATGTACTCGCTCATCGCCGTGGCGCTGGTGGCGTTTCTGGAATCGCTTGCGCTGGTTGGGCTGATCCTGCCCGGCACCGTGATGATGGCGGGGCTTGGCGCGCTTATCGGCAGCGGCGAGGTCAATTTCTGGCAGGCGTGGATGGCCGGTATTATCGGCTGTTTACTGGGGGACTGGATCTCCTTCTGGCTGGGCTGGCGCTTTAAGAAGCCGCTGCACCGCTGGTCGTTTATGAAAAAGAACAAAGCGCTGCTGGATAAAACCGAGCACGCGCTGCACCAGCACAGCATGTTCACTATCCTCGTGGGGCGCTTCGTTGGCCCAACGCGTCCGCTGGTGCCAATGGTTGCCGGGATGCTGGATCTGCCCGTCGCGAAATTCGTGGTGCCGAACATCATCGGCTGCGTCTTCTGGCCGCCGTTTTACTTCCTGCCGGGGATCCTGGCAGGCGCGGCCATCGATATTCCTGACGGTATGCAAAGCGGTGAGTTTAAATGGCTGCTGCTGGCAACGGCGGTGCTGCTGTGGCTGGCGGTCTGGCTCTGCTGGCGCTTATGGCGCAGTGCGAAAGCCAGTGTCGACCGTCTGACGCGCTATCTCCCGCGCACGCGCCTGCTCTGGCTGGCTCCGCTGATGCTGGGCGTGGCCGTAGTCGCGCTGGTGGCGCTGATCCGCCACCCGCTGATGCCGGTATACGGCGAGATCCTGTTGAAGGTGGTGAGCCGTTAAGGTGTTTTCCCTCTCCCCGTGGGAGAGGGCCAGGGTGAGGGCGTCAGACCGCACGAATGCCCAACAATGAAGATGCCCCCGCGTTACCACTCAGAAGTTCTTCTGTTTCTCCATCCCATAAAATGCGTCCCTCCGCGATCACTACCGATCGCGGCGCGATGCGGGCAGCATCCTCAATACTGTGCGACACCATCAGCATCGTCAGTTGCTCGCGCTTGCATACCTCTTCAACCAGCGAGAGCATCTCCTGACGCAGGGCCGGGTCGAGTGCCGAAAAGGGTTCGTCGAGCAGCAGCAGCGGCTGTTCGCGTACCAGGCAACGAGCCAATGCCACACGCTGACGCTGGCCGCCGGAAAGTTCGCCCGGTAGTCGGGTGATAAACGCAGACAGGCCCATCTGTCCGGCGATCGCCTCCAGCTTCTGACGTTGCGCAGCATTGAGCTTTAAGCCCGGATCCATACCCAGCGCGATGTTCTGCCACACCGTAAGGTGATTAAACAGATTGTTTTCCTGAAACAGCATCGACACCGGACGCTTAGCCGGTGGATCGTAGGTATACTCGCCATTATCAATGACGATCGTCCCGCTGGCAGGCTGCAAAAAACCGGCAATCAGATTGAGCAGGGTACTTTTTCCGGCCCCGCTTGGGCCAAGCACTGCGATTCGCTCTCCCTGACGAACGGAGAGGGTAAAACGCATTGGCAGGTGCTCATAAAGCCAGGTTACATCAGTCAGTTTTAACATCACGCCCCGGAAGTTTTTCGATAACGGTAAATAAGGCAAAACACAGCAGCAACAGGAGCAGTGCCGTGACCGCGCCATCCTGACTGCGATAAGAGCCAATTTGCTGATAAAGCCAGAACGGCAGCGTGCGGAAATTTTCGTTGCCAAAGAGGGCGACTACGCCAAAATCGCCAATCGACAGCACGCAGGCAAAGGCCAGCGCCTGGGCGAGCGGTCGTTTCAGGGCGCGTAGCTCGACCACCTTCAGCCGCCGCCAGCCCATAATGCCAAGGGACTGGCACAGGAAGCTATACCGGCTGTTTGCATCCCGCATCGGGTTTTCCAGCACCTTCAGCGCATATGGGATGGCCATTAAGGCGTTGGTAAAAATGACGATGCCGTCGGCGCTCTCCGGCAGGCCGAGGGTGCTGTTAAACAGTAAAAAGAACCCTGTCGCCAGCACAATGCCCGGCATCGCCAGGATCAGCATGCCCGTCAGCTCCAGCGCCTGTCCGGCTTTGCGGGCATGACGCGCGTAGAGTTCGCGGCTACTCCAGAGCAGCATCATGGTCAGGATCACACACAATAGCCCGGCTGCCAGCGCGATGCGCAATGAGGTCCACGTCGCTTGCCACAGGACAGGCTGTTGCAGTACCGACATCACATTGCGATTCAGGCCATCAACGATAACGGCCAGCAGCGGGGGCAGCAGAAGCAGGAGTGCCAGCGCAATCAGCATAAAATCCGAGACGCGGCTGTGCAGGCTGTCCTGCGGATCGCGCCAGCCAGTCACGTTATTACTGCCTGCGGGGAGCGCTTTGCTTAGCCGCTGGCTGAGTAACACCAGTGCCAGACAGCACACCATCTGGACGATCGCCAGCAGCGCGGCGCGCCCCGGATCGTAGTCGTAACTTAAGGCCTGATAAATCGCCAGCTCAATGGTGGTGGCCTGCGGCCCGCCGCCGAGAGAAAGCACAGTCGCAAAGCTGGCGAAGCAGAGCATAAAAATCAGCGCGGCAACCGGGGCGATTTGTCGTCGCAGCCACGGCCATTCGACAAAACGGAAGAACGACCAGCCGCGCATGCCAAGCTGGGCGGCAATCTGGCGCTGCTCGCCGGGAATGTTTTCCAGCGCCTGTAAAAAGAGGCGCGTCGCCATCGGCATATTGAAAAAAATATGCGCCAGCAGAATGCCTTTCAGGCCGTAGGGGGAGAAGGTCCATTCCAGGCCAAGCAGGCTGAAGAGGGAGGCCAGCCAGCCCTGCCGACCGTAGACGCTCAGAATCCCGAACACCGCCACCAGTACCGGGAGGATGAGCGTCATCGCGCACAGCCGTAGCAGGGCCAGTCTGCCGGGGAAACGTCTGCGATAGAGCGCGCGCGCGAGGAAAATGGCCGGGAGCACCGACAACAGTGCGGAGAGAAACGCCTGCCAGAAGGAGAAACGAATGACGTGCCAGAGATAGCTGTCGTGCCAGAGGGCGAGCAGATCGCTCTCTGGCGCGTTAAACCACAGCGCAAGGAATGCCCCCAGGCTGACGACCACCATCAGTATGGCGGCGAGCAGCCCGGGAACTAACCAGCCGGGGATCAGCGGCTGACGGCGCGTTGCCATTCGCTTATCCATGCGGCACGCTGGGCGGCAACCTGCTGCGGCGTGAATTCCAGTGAGGTTTGCGGTTTGTTCAGCTGCTCAAAACCTGCCGGCAGCGCAACGTCAGTGACAGGGTACATCCAGTTTCCTGTCGGAATAGCATTCTGGAAGGCCGGTGAAACCATAAATTTCAGGAATTTTTCAGCAAGCTCCGGCTGTTTGCTCGCGGCGGTGCGGGCAGCCACTTCCACCTGCAAATAATGTCCTTCAGCAAAGTTCGCGGCGGCGTAGTTATCTTTCTTCTCGGCGATAATGTGGTAGGCCGGAGAGGTGGTATAGCTCAGTACCAGGTCGCTTTCGCCTTTCAGGAACAGGCCGTAGGCTTCGCTCCAGCCTTTGGTGACGGTAACGGTTTTCGCGGCCAGCTTCTGCCACGCTTCCGGCGTTTTGTCTCCGTAGACCTTTTGCATCCACAGCAGCAGCCCCAGACCCGGCGTGCTGGTACGCGGATCTTCATAAATCACGCGCCACTTCTGGTCGCTTTCGACCAGCTCTTTCAGGCTTTTTGGCGGGTTCTTCAGCTTATTTTTGTCGTAGACGAACGCAAAGTACCCGTAATCAAAGGGAACAAATGTGTCGTTTTTCCAGCCGCCCGGCACGTTGACGGCATCTGCCGCCACGCCGCTTTTGGCGAACAGTCTGGTTTGGGTGGCGGCTTCCAGCAGGTTGTTATCCAGCCCCAGCACCACGTCGGCTTTGCTGTTTTTGCCTTCCATGCGCAGACGGTTGAGCAGCGACACGCCATCTTCCAGCGCCACGAATTTCAGCTCGCAGTTGCAGTCGGCTTCGAAGGCTTTTTTAACCACCGGGCCGGGGCCCCAGTCGGCGGAGAAGGAGTCGTAGGTATAGACCGTCAGAACAGGCTTAGCAAAAACAGGCAGCGCAAACAGCGCCAGCAGAGGAAGAACGTTTTTTAACACTTTGCACCTCAGGGTTGAGTGGCAAAGGATTTTGAGAGACAGCCTCAAATCCCTTCGCCGGCGTTATCCGGATCAGGTTCGACGGGTATTATCTCAGCGCACATCAGTGATGCAGCACCCCGTTGAGAACGGCGTTATTGTAATGATTTGGTGAATATTACGAAAGCGTTATGGCTCCGGCGGCGCAAACCAGGCGGATTTAAAATCAAACCAGCCCAGGGTATTCATCCGCAGGCCGCGCATGCTGCGCTGTCCCTGGATCAGCAGCCAGTGGTGGATCAGCGGTACGATCGTCTGCCCGGCCAGTAGCTCCTGGCACCAGGCGGCCAGATCCATTTCGCCTGCCCGCCACCGCGCGGCGTCCTGCTGCCAGTTCCGGTTGATACAGTGCTGAATCAGGGGCACTTCATACAGGTGAGAAAAGAGCGAGAAATCAAGCGGCAACGTGAAGTTCGCGCTGTTGAGCCAGATATCGCTGACGACATCCCCACGGTGCCATTCATCATAATCGACTTCCTGTATCGCCAGCGTCACGCCTTCGGCTGCCAGCAGCGTGCTCATGATCTTCGCGATGAAACGGTGCTCAATGTGATCGCGATAGTAGCTGAGGGTGATGGTCTCCAGTCCGGCAGGTTTTTCACTGCGCACGGGCTGCGCATGGTGCCAGCGCGGAAGCAGGCCATAGGCCGGGAACCACCAGGTCTGGTATTGCTCCTCGGCGTGATAAATCAGGTTAGCGGGCGCCAGAATATGGCTGATCCACTTGCGGACGTCGTGGTTTGCTCCGCGATGGCTGCGGCTGTCAAAGAGCAGGTAGTAGCAGCCCTCCTCCAGGCGGCTCTCGAACGCTTTTTCGCCAGCCGTTGGCCCTTCCAGGGTCAGACCTGCACTCAGCTCTTCGTTGAGATCCGGTAACACCCAGACGTTCACTTCGTCGATCAGCGCCCGATACCCAAAGTAGTCATCAAAGGCGCGGATCTTAAGCTGATTGTTGTTGTTCCGCGAAACGGCGTAGGGGCCCGTACCAATCGGCAGGCTGGAAAAATTGTTCAGGGATCGCCACTCGGCAGGCAGGATCATCGAGGGCACATAGCCCAGAAGCCACGGCAGCCATTTGTCCGGCTGCGACAGCTCAATATCCAGCGTCCAGGCCGTCGGGGAGTGGATCTGCGCGATATGCGAGTAGAGCGGCAGGGTGCGGGCGCGCGTTAAAGAGTCGATAACGTCACGCATCTCCAGTTCGCGTCCATGGTGGAAATGAATGCCCGGGCGTAAAAAGAAACGCCAGTGCAGGGGGGAAAGCTGCTGCCAGTGGTGGGCAATATCCGCTTCCAGTTCCCCATTTTCCTCATTTATCCGCGTCAGGCCGCTGAAAATCTGTCTGGCCATGTGGGTTTCTGAGCGACGTAACGCCGTACCGGGCAACAGATTTTTCATTGGGCGATAGTAAAGCACCCGCAGAATGTGGCGTCCCTGACGAAAGCTGCGCCCGAGATGCGAGACCAGCATCTGCCGTACGGCAGCTTTATCGCCTACCAGTTGTACCAGCTGATCGATGCGGTCCTGCTCCAGCAGATCCTCCGCCCGCTGTTGCTGTAATGCCAGGCCGGTATAAAGGAACGTCAGGCGCGAGCGCTTGCCGCGTCCAGCCTCGGCCTCCCAGTTCAGCCAGCCCTGCTGCTGCATGGTGTTAAGGAGGGTACGCATATGACGCCGGGAGCAGTTGAGAAGCTCAGCCAGCTCGTTGAGCGTGGTCTCATGCGATTGCCCCTCGCAGCACTGCCAGAGGCGGATAAATTGTTGTTGCAGTCGACCGGATGGCATAAAAGAGGAACTCCTGACAAAAAATCAGCAATTTATTAATCCCTATATTAGGCCAATAATGCTTCCCGATGAAGCGAGGAGGTAAATTATGAAGAGGTCTACCGCACGTCAGTTTTATCAGCAGTACTTTTCAGCGACAAAAGGATCGTCCTGGCTGGCCCGCCAGTGCGCAGAGCAGCGGCTGAAAACGTTAGAAGAATTGATGCAGTGGGACGTTACGAAACCGACCTCTTCTCGCTAACTCGCCTCGATCATGTGTGACTGAGTATTGGTGCTAATCACCCGCCAGCAAAATGTTTTTGCTGGCTTTTTTCGTTTACTATTTCACCCAATTCGATTCGCTTTCATAAGGACTTGCGCATGCTCTGGTTGATGACGATGGGGCGACGCCTGAACGGCGTGTACGCCGCTTTTATGCTGGTAGCCTTCATGATGGGCGTGGCCGGTGCGCTACAGGCGCCGACGCTGAGCCTGTTTCTCAGCCGCGAGGTGGGGGCGCAGCCGTTTTGGGTGGGCCTGTTCTATACCGTCAACGCCATTGCCGGGATCCTCGTCAGCCTGGGGCTGGCGAAACGATCCGACAGCCAGGGCGATCGCCGTAAGCTGATCCTCTTTTGTTGCGCCATGGCCGTGGGCAACGCGCTGCTGTTTGCCTTCAACCGCCATTACCTGACCCTCATCACCTGCGGCGTACTGCTGGCCTCGCTCGCGAATACCGCCATGCCGCAACTCTTCGCCCTGGCCCGGGAGTACGCCGACAACTCGGCGCGGGAAGTGGTGATGTTCAGCTCGGTGATGCGCGCGCAGCTCTCTCTCGCGTGGGTCATCGGCCCTCCGCTGGCGTTCATGCTGGCGCTGAATTACGGTTTCACCGCCATGTTCACCATCGCTGCGGGGATTTTTGCCATCAGCCTGGCGCTGATAGCCTTTGCGCTGCCATCGGTGGCGCGCGTAGAGCAGACGACGGACAAACCCATCACCCAGGTGAGCGGCTGGCAGGATAAAAACGTTCGCCTGTTGTTTATCGCCTCCACGCTGATGTGGACCTGCAACACCATGTACATTATTGATATGCCGCTGTGGATCAGCAGCGATCTGGGACTGCCGGACAAGCTCGCGGGTATTTTGATGGGCACCGCTGCCGGGCTGGAGATCCCGGCGATGATTCTGGCGGGTTACTACGTCAAACGTTTCGGAAAGCGTCGGATGATGATCGTCGCCGTGGCGGCTGGGGTACTGTTCTACGTGGGGCTGATCCTTTTCCATTCGCGTGAAGCCTTGCTGGCGTTGCAGCTGTTTAACGCGGTGTTTATTGGCATCGTTGCCGGGATCGGCATGCTCTGGTTCCAGGATTTAATGCCGGGGCGCGCAGGCTCCGCGACCACGCTCTTTACCAACAGTATTTCTACCGGGGTGATTCTGGCAGGGGTGATTCAGGGCGCGCTGTCGCAAAGCTATGGCCATGCCTCGGTTTACTGGGTGATTGCAGCGATTTCGGTGGTCACGCTGATGTTGACCTGCCGGGTTAAAGACGTTTGATTCTGGAAGGCGGCTTCACGAAATGAAACGACTTTCTGACAGGCGCAGAGAAGGCGCATAGAGTGCGTGGCGGGTGCTTGAGGCTGTTTGCCTCAGGCTTTCGCAAGAGGCAAACAGTGGAGAGTCCCACATCAAAAAACTGATGGGGAGACCAACTTCACAACCAACATTGCGAGGTTAGTCTCTTCATTGCCGAAAAGCAATAAGGAGGCTGGAATGCCAAAACGTACTCTGCTGTTAGGTTTGTTTCTGATCTGTACGACGCTGTTGATCTTCACCTGGATGGTACGCGACTCGCTGTGCGAGCTGCACTTCAGACAGGAGAAAACAGAGCTGGCGGCAGTGTTGGCTTACGAAGCAAAACGTTAGCGGTATTGGCGGGGAAACTTTCCCCGCCTCTCCAGAGTGGTTGAGCCTCAACGCACCCTTATCAATGGCCCGCACCCTGCGGGCCATTGCCTTTAGCCCATAAACGCAGGCTGTTTTTTCTCGTAGGCGGAGATGGCGTCCTCGTGCTGGAGCGTCAGGCCAATGCTGTCCAGACCGTTCAGCATGCAGTGGCGGCGGAAAGCATCGATGCTGAAGCTGTAGGTCTTATCCCCGGCTTTCACCACTTCGGCTTCCAGATCCACCTCAAACGAAATCCCCGGATTCGCCTGCACCAGCGCAAACAGTTCATCGACCTGCTCGTCACTCAGCGTCACCGGCAGCAGCTGGTTGTTGAAGCTGTTGCCGTAGAAGATATCCGCGAAGCTCGGGGCGATAACCACCTTAAAGCCGTAGTCGGTCAATGCCCATGGCGCATGCTCACGTGACGAGCCGCAGCCGAAGTTTTCCCGCGCCAGCAGAATGGATGCCCCTTTGTATTCCGGGAAGTTCAGGACAAACTCCGGATCAGGAACTTCGCCTTTATCATCGAGAAAACGCCAGTCGTTGAACAGATGTGCACCAAAACCCGTGCGCGTCACTTTCTGCAAAAACTGCTTAGGAATGATCGCATCGGTATCGACGTTAGCGGCGTCCAGCGGGACAACCCGGCCCGTGTGTTGGGTAAATTTCTCTGCCATGATTGTCTCCTTATTTCAGGCTGCGAATATCGGCGAAATGACCGGTCACTGCCGCAGCGGCGGCCATTGCCGGGCTGACCAGGTGGGTGCGCCCACCGCGACCCTGACGGCCCTCAAAGTTACGGTTGCTGGTGGAGGCACAACGCTCGCCCGGATTCAGGCGGTCGTTGTTCATCGCCAGGCACATGGAGCAACCTGGCAAACGCCACTCGAAGCCTGCTTCAATAAAGATCTTATCCAGACCTTCCGCTTCCGCCTGGGCTTTCACCGGCCCGGAGCCTGGCACTACCAGCGCCTGCACGCCCGGCGCCACTTTGCGGCCTTTGGCAATCTCTGCCGCCGCACGCAGATCTTCGATACGCGAGTTGGTGCAGGAGCCAATGAACACTTTATCAATGCTCACGTCGGTCAGCGGTACGCCGGGTTTCAGCCCCATGTAAGCCAGCGCTTTTTCCGCACTGGCGCGTTCGACCGGATCGGCAAAGGAGGCCGGGTCAGGAATGCTGTCGTTGACGGAAATCACCTGGCCCGGGTTGGTGCCCCAGGTGACCTGCGGCGCAATCTCTTCCGCCTGTAACGTCACAACGGTATCAAAAATTGCCCCCTCGTCCGTTTTCAGGGTTTTCCAGTACGCGACCGCGTCGTCAAAATCCTGACCCTTCGGCGCATGCAGACGGCCTTTCACATAGTTAAAGGTGGTTTCGTCCGGCGCGACCAGGCCTGCTTTGGCGCCCATCTCAATGGCCATGTTACACAGGGTCATGCGACCTTCCATGCTCAGCGCCTGGATGGCGTCGCCGCAGAATTCCACCACGTGACCGGTGCCGCCCGCGCTCCCGGTTTTGCCGATAATCGCCAGCACGATATCTTTCGCGGTGATGCCCGGTGCGGCTTTACCCTTCACTTCAATCTTCATGGTTTTGGCGCGGCCCTGTTTCAGGGTCTGTGTCGCCAGAACGTGCTCAACTTCAGAGGTCCCAATCCCGAACGCCAGGGCGCCAAATGCGCCGTGTGTCGCGGTGTGGGAGTCACCGCAGACGATGGTCATGCCCGGCAGAGTAATCCCCTGCTCAGGCCCCATCACGTGGACGATACCCTGATACGGGTGGTTCAGATCGTACAGCTCCACGCCAAATTCGTTGCAGTTCTTGATCAGCTCCTGCATCTGGATACGCGCCATCTCGCCAGAGGCATTGATGTCTTTAGTCTGGGTGGAGACGTTGTGATCCATCGTGGCAAAGGTTTTCCCCGGCTGACGCACCGGGCGCTTGTGCGCACGCAGTCCGTCGAAGGCCTGAGGGGAGGTCACTTCGTGCACCAGATGGCGGTCAATGTACAGCAGCGGGGTTTCGTCTGGCGCCTCGTAAACAACGTGCGCATCAAACAACTTCTCATATAACGTCTTAGCCATGATTACACCCCTTCAGCGACATAGCGGGCAATAATGTCGCCCATTTCATCGGTACTGACTGCCGCCGTGCCGCGTGCTAAATCACCGGTACGGACGCCTTCTTCTAACGCCCGGTTAATGGCGTTTTCAATTGCGGTTGCTGCATCGCCTGCATCCAGGCTGTAGCGCAGCAGCAGGGCCAGAGAGAGGATCTGCGCAATCGGGTTAGCGATGTTTTTACCTGCGATATCCGGCGCGGAGCCGCCCGCAGGCTCGTACAGACCAAAGCCTTCTTCGTTGAGGCTGGCGGAGGGCAGCATCCCCATGGAGCCGGTGATCATCGCGCACTCATCAGACAGAATGTCGCCGAACAGGTTGGAGCACAGCAGCACGTCAAACTGGGACGGATCCTTGATCAGCTGCATCGTCGCGTTGTCGATGTACATGTGCGACAGCTCAACGTCCGGGTACTGCTTAGCGATTTCACTGACAATTTCGCGCCACAAAATAGACGACTGGAGGACGTTCGCCTTATCGATGGAGGTCACTTTACGGCGACGCTTGCGCGCTGACTCAAACGCGATATGGGCGATACGTTCAATTTCGAAACGGTGATAGACCTCGGTATCAAACGCTTTCTCATGCTGACCGCTGCCTTCGCGACCTTTTGGCTGGCCGAAGTAAATGCCGCCGGTCAGCTCACGTACGCACAGGATGTCGAAACCGTTGGCCGCGATGTCCGCGCGCAGCGGACAAAACTCTTCCAGCCCCGGGTACAGCTTCGCCGGGCGCAGGTTGCTGAACAGTTTGAAATGTTTACGCAGCGGCAGCAGCGCGCCGCGCTCTGGCTGCTCTGCTGGAGGCAGGTGTTCCCACTTAGGGCCACCCACGGAGCCGAACAGTACAGCGTCGGCATTCTCGCAGCCTTCCACAGTCCCTTTCGGCAGCGGTGTACCGTGGTTATCAATCGCAATACCGCCCACGTCGTAGTGGCTGGTGGTAATTTTCATCGCAAAACGCGAACGAACGGCTTCCAGTACTTTCAGCGCCTGTGCCATCACTTCCGGGCCAATACCGTCACCCGGCAACACAGCAATATGGTAATTCTTCGACATCACACGGTTTCCTTGTTGTTCTCTTTATTCTGAGCTTTGCGTTGCAACTCTTTTTCGACTTCGGCGGCGCGCCAGATGTTGTTCAGGACATGCACCATCGCTTTCGCGGAGGATTCGACGATATCTGTCGCCAGACCCACACCGTGGAAGCGGCGACCGTTGTAGTTGACGACGATATCCACCTGGCCCAGGGCGTCTTTACCGTGCCCTTTCGCCGTCAGGTCGTATTTCACCAGCTCTACGTCGTACTCCGTGACGCGGTTAATCGCCTGGTAAATAGCATCCACAGGGCCGTTACCGTTGGCGGCTTCCGCTTTGATTTCATCCCCGCAGGCCAGCTTGACGGAAGCGGTAGCGATATCGCCTGAGCCTGACTGAACGGTGAAGTAGTCCAGACGGAAGTGCTCTGGCTCTTCCTGCTGTTTGTTGATGAATGCCAGCGCTTCCAGGTCGTAATCGAATACCTGGCCTTTCTTGTCAGCCAGCTTCAGGAACGCGTCGTACAGCTGATCCATGTTGTAGTCGCTGTCCTGATAACCCATCTCTTCCATACGGTGTTTCACCGCCGCGCGGCCAGAGCGTGAGGTCAGGTTCAGCTGTACCTGGTTCAGACCGATGGACTCCGGCGTCATGATTTCGTAGTTTTCACGGTTCTTCAGCACGCCATCCTGGTGAATACCGGAGGAGTGAGCGAACGCGCCAGTGCCAACAATCGCTTTATTCGCCGGAATCGGCATATTGCAAATCTGGCTGACGGTCTGGCTGGTGCGCCAGATTTCGTGATGATTAATGCGGGTGTGCACGTTCATGATGTCTTTGCGCACCTTGATCGCCATGATCACTTCTTCCAGTGAGCAGTTACCGGCACGTTCGCCGATGCCGTTCATCGCGCCTTCTACCTGGCGTGCACCGGCGTGGACGGCGGCGATGGCATTGCCTACGGCCAGACCCAAATCATCATGGGTGTGGACAGAGATAATGGCTTTATCAATATTTGGCACGCGATCGTACAGGCCGGTAATGATGTTGGAGAACTCAAATGGCATGGTGTAGCCGACGGTGTCCGGGATGTTGATGGTTCTGGCACCGGCATTGATGGCGGCTTCTACCACACGGGCCAAATCTTCAATCGGCGTGCGTCCCGCATCTTCACAGGAGAATTCGACGTCGTCGGTGTAGTTACGCGCGCGTTTGACCATATACACCGCACGTTCGATTACTTCATCCAGCGTGCTGCGCAACTTGGTCGCAATGTGCATAGGGGAGGTGGCAATAAAAGTATGGATACGGAAGGCTTCTGCAACTTTCAGGGATTCCGCAGCCACATCGATATCTTTCTCAACGCAGCGAGCCAGACCGCACACGCGGCTGTTTTTAATGGTGCGGGCGATGGTCTGTACTGACTCGAAATCACCCGGCGAGGAGACAGGGAAGCCGACTTCCATTACGTCTACACCCATACGTTCGAGGGCCAGCGCAATTTGCAGTTTTTCTTTAACACTCAGGCTCGCCTGTAATGCCTGTTCACCGTCACGTAAAGTAGTATCGAAAATAACGACTTGCTGGCTCATGGGTTAGGTCCTTGTCTGTCTTAGGGCGCCTTGCTACGAGCATAAAAAAACCCGCGCAGTGGCGCGGGTTTCTCGTTTTACTGAAGACGATTCAACGCTGAATTTCGCCCGCCAGTCTACCGCGCACAGTGGATGCGTTTAGTAGTAGACCGGTGAAACGAAGGGTGCGAATCATGAATCGTGCTCCAGGTGAATGCGATATGCTTTTAGTGGTACTGGATACGCCGACGCATGTCAACCCCTCTCAGGCAAAACGGCCACTCAACGCAGGATAAACACATTAGCTAATTGTGCTGGTTTTGATGTAGCTAACCGATTTAATTGTCTATTATTGGACTGGTGATTCATCTCTGGAATAATTTGAATATAATTGGTAGCAATTGAACACAGTATTTTTACCGTTATGCTGTAAAATGGAATGCGTTTTATTTCATTGAGTTATAAGTCCCGTGAATGGATCACGGGTGGGAAAGTTATCAATATTGATATCATTTTGTTAATGAATTCACGGTGTCCGCCCTTCATAGTTTAATAATACTTAAGTCATTATTAACGAGGGCGGTGATTGTATATTTGCCCGGTTTATGGTTTCATGCCTGCATTAAAGTTACAGATATCATTTGAACGTTTTTTAGCTTTTCATTTACGGGATGCCAAATGCCATCTTTTGAATGAAGGTTCTTTATATATTCCGAATTTTAAATAATTTCCTTTCGCTTGTTGTATATGCATGGTAAATCATATTTTTCGAAGTTATTACTGTACTTTGGCAAAGGGAATTTAGCGTGACAGTGGAGTCAGAAATGCCAGAAAATAATATTAATCAACCACAGGCTTATGATGGCGTTAAGCCTCAGTTACGCACAGTGGATCTCAACCTGTTAACTGTATTTGATGCAGTTATGCAGGAGCAGAATATCACGCGAGCAGCACAATCTCTGGGAATGTCTCAACCTGCCGTGAGTAATGCCGTAGCCAGACTTAAGGTGATGTTTAACGACGAGTTATTCGTCCGTTATGGCAGAGGTATTCAGCCCACGGCGCGTGCATTCCAGCTATTCGGTTCAATTCGTCAGGCGCTACAGCTGGTTCAAAATGAGCTTCCCGGCTCGGGTTTTGAACCTTTAAGCAGTGAGCGTGTTTTCCATCTCTGCGTTTGCAGTCCGTTAGATAATTATTTGACGTCTGTTATATATAATAAAGTTGAACAGATTGCCCCTAATATTCATCTTGTTTTTAAATCATCACTGAATCAAAACACTGAGCACCAGCTTCGTTATCAGGAAACGGAGTTCGTTCTGGGCTACGAAGAGTTTCGCCGTCCAGAGTTTGCCTGTGTTCCATTATTCAAAGATGAAATGGTATTAGTCGCCAGCAAAAAACATCCACGCATGAATTCACCGCTGCGTGAAAGCGATGTTTATAGCGAGCAGCACGCCGTTGTTGCTCTCGACAGATATGCCTCCTTCAGTCAGCCGTGGTATGACACAGCCGATAAACAAGCCAGCGTGGCCTATCAGGGGATGGCCATGGTCAGCGTATTAAATGTCGTTTCTCAGACGCAGTTAGTCGCTATTGCACCACGTTGGCTTGCTGAAGAGTTCTCTGAATCGCTGAGCCTGCAAATTTTACCTCTGCCGCTCAAGCTTAATAGCCGTACCTGTTATCTCTCCTGGCATGAAGCCGCGGGTCGGGATAAAGGGCATCAGTGGATGGAAGAGCTGCTGATCAATATTTGTCGTCGATAAGTCAGGGGGAATAAACCGCATGGCGGCATGCGGTTTATTCTGTGATTTTTTATACAAACACTATTTTGTACTGCGCGATTTTTTTTCAGTGACTCGCGGATGCTTAAAAATAGATGATTTCCTGATTCATCCTCTTTTTAAGAGATGAATTATTAGTCTCTCCACTCATACCAGACGAATTCACCACATTCTCGCCTGACAGCTGTTTTTTCTGCTTTTATTGCCCTTTCCCGCATTCTGTTTGCTAATTGCCTGCCTCATAACGAGCGGTTAAGGTATCAATCACTCTGCACATTATAAGACGGGTTTACCCTGTCAGAAGACGGCGCGGAAATGAATTCCGTAGACCGTCTATAACAAAAGCCTGGAGGCAAAGCATGGAGATGTTGTCTGGCGCGGAAATGGTCGTCCGATCGCTTATCGATCAGGGCGTGAAACAAGTGTTCGGCTATCCCGGAGGGGCGGTTCTCGATATTTATGATGCGCTGCACACGGTAGGTGGAATCGATCACGTTCTGGTTCGTCATGAACAGGCGGCTGTGCATATGGCTGACGGCCTGGCCCGCGCCACCGGCGAAGTGGGGGTTGTGCTGGTCACTTCCGGTCCGGGGGCGACCAATGCCATTACCGGCATTGCGACTGCGTATATGGACTCCATTCCACTGGTCATTCTCTCCGGTCAGGTAGCGACGTCACTGATTGGCTATGATGCGTTTCAGGAGTGCGACATGGTGGGGATCTCACGCCCCGTGGTGAAGCACAGCTTTCTGGTTAAGCAAACGGAAGATATCCCGGGTGTGCTGAAAAAAGCCTTCTGGCTGGCCGCCAGCGGTCGTCCCGGGCCAGTGGTTGTCGATCTGCCAAAAGATATTCTCAATCCGGCAAATAAACTGCCTTACCTGTGGCCTGAGTCGGTGAGCATGCGTTCGTATAATCCGACAACGCAAGGGCATAAAGGCCAGATTAAACGTGCGCTGCAAACGCTGCTGGCTGCGAGAAAACCCGTAGTCTATGTGGGGGGCGGCGCCGTCAATGCAGCCTGTGAAACGCAACTACGCGAACTGATTGAGAAGCTTAATCTTCCTGTCGCGTCATCGCTGATGGGGCTGGGGGCATTTCCGGCCACCCACCGTCAGGCGCTGGGCATGCTGGGTATGCACGGCACCTATGAAGCCAATATGACGATGCACAATTCAGATGTGATTTTTGCCGTCGGCGTGCGTTTTGACGATCGCACCACCAACAACCTGGCGAAATACTGTCCGAATGCGACGGTGCTGCACATTGATATCGATCCTACCTCTATCTCTAAAACGGTGCCGGCGGATGTGCCGATCGTGGGGGATGCCCGACAGGTGCTGGATCAAATGCTGGATCTGCTGGCGCAGGAGACCGCGTCTCAACCGCTGGATGAGATCCGCGACTGGTGGCAGCAAATCGAGCAATGGCGTGGTCGTCAGTGCCTTAAATACGACACGCAAAGTGAGAACATCAAGCCGCAGGCGGTGATCGAGACGATCTGGCGTCTGACGAAGGGCGATGCGTATGTCACGTCTGACGTGGGCCAGCATCAGATGTTCGCAGCCCTGTATTACCCGTTTGATAAACCGCGTCGCTGGATCAACTCAGGCGGGCTGGGCACGATGGGCTTTGGTCTGCCCGCCGCGCTGGGGGTGAAGCTGGCGTTGCCAGACGAAACGGTAATCTGCGTGACGGGTGATGGCAGTATCCAGATGAATATTCAGGAACTTTCTACCGCACTGCAATATGAGCTGCCAGTGCTGGTGCTTAACCTGAATAACGGTTACCTCGGCATGGTGAAACAGTGGCAGGATATGATCTATTCTGGCCGTCACTCCCAGTCTTATATGAAGTCACTTCCGGACTTTGTCCGTCTGGCTGAAGCCTATGGCCATATTGGCATGCGGGTAACCGAACCGTCAGAGCTGGAAGCAAAGCTCGGCGAAGCGCTTGAACACGTTAAAAACAATCGCCTCGTCTTCATGGACGTCATCGTTGACGGTACAGAACACGTTTATCCGATGCATATTCGTGGCGGCGGTATGGATGAAATGTGGTTAAGCAAAACGGAGAGAACCTGATATGCGCCGGATATTATCTGTATTACTGGAAAATGAGTCGGGCGCACTGTCGCGCGTCATTGGGCTTTTTGCGCAGCGCGGCTACAACATTGAAAGCCTGACCGTGGCGCCGACCGATGATCCCACGCTCTCCCGCATGACGATCCAGACTGTCGGCGATGCGAAGGTGCTTGAGCAGATCGAAAAGCAATTGCATAAGCTGGTGGACGTGTTGCGCGTCAGCGAGCTGGGGCAGGGGGCTTACGTCGAACGGGAAGTGATGCTGGTGAAAATTCAGGCCAGCGGTTATGGCCGGGAAGAGGTCAAGCGCAACACGGATATTTTCCGTGGGCAGATCATCGACGTCACGCCTTCTATATATACTGTTCAGCTTGCCGGAACGAGCGATAAGCTGGATGCATTCCTGGCCTCTGTAAGGGATGTGGCAAAAATTGTTGAAGTTGCGCGCTCTGGCGTGGTTGGCCTCTCGCGCGGCGATAAAATCATGCGTGAGTAGCGCAAAAGGTTCGCCTCTTTCAGCCCGGTAGCCAAAGCCGGGCTTTTTTTTGCGTAATCCGCCGACAACGCGGACAAAAGCGGTTGCCGTGAAAGCTATTCTGCGTTTAGATGTTAAAATATTTAACCATAACCTTGACAGGGCCATGGACTTTTTCTTTTTTGAGGGGCAATTGTGAAACTGGATGAAATCGCCCGGCTCGCCGGCGTGTCGAGAACCACGGCCAGCTATGTGATTAACGGTAAAGCAAAGCAGTACCGTGTCAGCGATAAGACCGTTGAGAAAGTAATGGCAGTCGTTCGTGAGCATAATTACCATCCGAATGCTGTCGCCGCAGGTTTACGTGCCGGGCGCACCCGCTCGATTGGTCTGGTGATCCCGGACCTGGAAAACACCAGCTATACCCGTATCGCCAACTATCTGGAACGTCAGGCGCGTCAGCGTGGCTATCAGCTGCTGATTGCCTGCTCCGAAGATCAGCCCGACAACGAGATGCGCTGCATTGAGCATCTGCTGCAACGTCAGGTTGACGCCATCATTGTGTCGACTTCTTTACCACCAGAGCATCCTTTCTATCAGCGCTGGGCGAACGATCCGTTCCCGATTGTGGCACTCGATCGTGCGCTTGATCGCGAACATTTCACCAGCGTCGTCGGTGCCGATCAGGACGATGCAGAAATGCTGGCTGCCGAGCTGCGTACCTTCCCGGCTGAAACGGTGCTGTATCTCGGCGCGTTACCTGAACTTTCCGTGAGCTTCCTGCGTGAACAAGGGTTCCGTACGGCGTGGAAAGACGATCCGCGTGACGTTCATTATCTGTATGCCAACAGCTATGAGCGGGAAGCGGCTGCTCAGCTGTTTGAGAAATGGCTGGAAACGCACCCCATGCCGCAGGCGTTGTTTACCACCTCGTTTGCCCTGTTGCAGGGGGTGATGGACGTAACATTACGTCGTGACGGTAAGCTGCCATCCGATCTGGCGATTGCGACCTTCGGCGATAACGAACTGCTCGACTTCCTGCAATGTCCGGTGCTGGCCGTGGCTCAGCGTCACCGCGACGTCGCCGAGCGCGTGCTTGAGATTGTTCTGGCAAGTCTGGACGAACCCCGCAAACCGAAACCCGGGCTGACGCGTATCAAACGTAATCTCTACCGGCGCGGAATTTTGAGCCGCCATTAATATTTTCTCAGGGGCGGTAAAACTGCCCCTTTTGCAGCCCATTTATTGCGGCAAATAATTCCCGGATAAAAATTAGGATTTATCTCTAAGATTGATAGCCTGCTATTTTTCTGAATCCTTTTTGGCGTTAAAAAGCGCATTTATAAATTTTAACGAGCATTTCTTTGTATTGTTTTGTTACAAACAGGCACCAGCCGATGAATATTCAGCCATTTTTTACTCCCCCCGCCAGGCCTCAGTACACACGCATGGATCCATATTGCCTTGGGATTAATCTGGTGCTGTTATCCCCCGGCGATATGCCTTAAAATGCTGCCCGCGTCGCAAACTGACACTTTATATTTCCCTGCGATGATATTGAGTGAGTCTTAACGCTCGTGTGCATATTCGGTTTTTTTCTTACAAATATTCATAACGTTAATTTTGCCTCGCCAGTTGTGTAGTTATTAGCCAGGTCACGCTTACTCTGTAAATAGGATGGTTTCGGGTCCATACGGAGAGAGTCCTGGCTTGACAAGCTTTTCCCTCGCTCCGTAAACTCCTTCAGGTGGGAATTTGTGGGTTAAAGTGGTGAGGAGGGGTGAGGCTGGCATGTTCCGTGGAGCAACGTTAGTCAATCTCGACAGCAAAGGGCGTTTATCGGTACCAACCCGATACCGCGACCAGCTGATCGAGAACGCTTCGGGTCAACTGGTTTGCACCATTGACATCAACTCCCCCTGCCTGCTGCTTTACCCTTTGCCTGAATGGGAAATCATTGAGCAAAAGCTGTCGCGACTGTCGAGCATGAACCCGCAGGAACGCCGCGTACAGCGGCTGTTATTGGGACATGCCAGTGAATGTCAGATGGATAGCGCCGGGCGATTATTGATTGCGCCTGTGTTGCGGCAACATGCCGGTCTGACTAAAGAAGTGATGCTGGTCGGGCAGTTCAACAAGTTTGAACTGTGGGACGAAACGACCTGGTATCAACAGGTCAAGGAAGATATCGACGCTGAGCAGTCTGATTCCGCAACATTATCGGAACGGCTGCGGGACTTGTCTCTATAAATATGATGGAAAATTATAAACATACAACGGTGCTGCTGGATGAGGCCGTTAACGGCCTGAATATTCGTCCAGACGGCATCTATATTGATGGCACTTTTGGTCGCGGTGGTCACTCGCGTTTGATCCTCTCTCAACTTGGAGTGGAAGGACGCCTGCTGGCAATTGACCGCGATCCGCAGGCGATTGCCGTTGCGCAAACCATCGATGATCCTCGCTTTTCCATCGTGCATGGACCTTTCTCTGCGCTTGCGGATTACGTAGCCGAGCGCGGCCTGACGGGCAAGATCGACGGGATTCTTCTCGATCTTGGCGTCTCTTCACCCCAGCTTGATGATGCAGAACGCGGCTTCTCCTTTATGCGTGATGGACCGCTGGATATGCGTATGGACCCTACTCGCGGTCAGTCTGCCGCAGAATGGTTACAAACTGCTGACGAAGCGGATATCGCCTGGGTGATCAAAACCTTCGGCGAAGAGCGCTTTGGCAAACGTATTGCCCGCGCCATCGTGGAACGCAACCGCGTTGAGCCAATGACCCGTACCAAAGAGCTGGCAGAAGTCATCGCGGCGGCAACGCCGGTGAAGGACAAGCACAAACATCCTGCGACCCGTACCTTCCAGGCGGTTCGTATCTGGGTAAACAGTGAACTGGAGGAAATAGAGCTGGCGCTAAAAAGCTCGCTCGACGTGCTGGCCCCGGGTGGGCGGTTATCCATCATCAGCTTCCATTCGCTGGAAGATCGCATCGTAAAACGCTTTATGCGTGAACAGAGCCGCGGTCCACAGGTTCCAGCAGGGCTGCCGATGACGGAAGAACAACTCAGAAAGCTGGGAGGCCGTCAGTTGCGAGCATTAGGCAAGTTGATGCCGGGCGAAGAAGAGGTGGCAGAGAATCCACGTGCCCGTAGTTCAGTGCTGCGTATTGCAGAGAGGACGAACGCATGATCAGCAGAGTGACAGAGACCCTAAGCAAAGTTAAGGGATCGTTAGGAAGCAACGAGCGCCATGCCTTGCCTGGCGTGATCGGCGACGATCTTTTGCGGTTTGGGAAGCTGCCACTCTGCTTGTTCATTTGCATCATTGTGACGGCAGTCATGGTGGTTACCACCGCTCACCATACCCGTTTATTAACTGCGCAGCGCGAACAGATGGTACTGGAACGCGATGCGCTGGATATTGAATGGCGAAATCTGATCCTTGAAGAAAACGCGCTCGGCGATCACAGCCGGGTTGAACGGATCGCAACGGAAAAACTGCAATTGCAGCATGTTGATCCTTCGCAGGAAAATATCGTAGTACAAAAATAAGGGAAAACGCGACGCATGAAAGCAGCGGCAAAAACGCTAAAACCAAAACGCCAGGAAGAACAGGCCAACTTTGTCAGTTGGCGTTTTGCGTTGCTTTGCGGCTGCATTTTACTGGCGCTGGGTTTCCTGCTGGGACGCATGGCGTGGCTACAAATCATCGCGCCTGACATGCTGGTGCGTCAGGGGGATATGCGTTCTCTGCGCGTGCAGGAAGTGTCTACCTCTCGTGGGATGATCACTGACCGCTCCGGCCGTCCGCTGGCGGTGAGCGTGCCGGTGAAGGCGATCTGGGCCGATCCGAAAGAGCTACACGACGCAGGCGGGATCACTCTTGATAACCGCTGGAAGGCGCTCTCAGACGCGTTGAAAATGCCGCTGGATCAGCTGGCGTCACGCGTTAACGCCAACCCGAAAGGGCGCTTCATCTATCTTGCCCGTCAGGTGAACCCTGACATGGCTGACTACATTAAGAAACTGAAGCTGCCCGGCATTCATCTGCGGGAAGAATCCCGCCGTTACTATCCTTCCGGCGAAGTCACCGCACACCTGATTGGCTTCACCAACGTGGATAGCCAGGGGATTGAAGGTGTAGAAAAAAGCTTCGACAAATGGCTTACCGGCCAGCCCGGCGAGCGAATCGTGCGTAAAGACCGCTATGGTCGTGTTATCGAAGACATTTCCTCGACAGACAGCCAGGCCGCGCACAACCTGGCCCTGAGTATTGATGAGCGCTTGCAGGCGCTGGTCTATCGTGAGCTGAACAACGCCGTCGCGTTTAACAAGGCGGAATCGGGCAGTGCCGTGCTGGTGGATGTGGCGACAGGTGAAGTGCTGGCGATGGCCAGTAGCCCCTCATATAACCCGAACAATTTTGCCGGTACAGCAAAAGATGCAATGCGTAACCGCTCCATCACCGATGTGTTTGAACCCGGCTCGACCGTAAAACCCATGGTGGTGATGACGGCTCTACAGCGAGGCATCGTCAACGAAAATACCGTTCTGAATACGATCCCTTATCGAATTAACGGTCACGAAATTAAAGACGTGGCACGTTACAGCGAACTGACCCTGACCGGGGTCTTACAGAAGTCGAGTAACGTCGGTGTGTCAAAACTGGCGTTAGCGATGCCGTCCTCAGCGTTAGTAGATACTTACTCACGTTTTGGGCTGGGAAAGGCGACCAATTTGGGGTTGGTCGGAGAACGCAGTGGCTTATATCCTCAAAAACAACGGTGGTCTGACATAGAGAGGGCCACCTTCTCTTTCGGCTACGGGCTAATGGTAACCCCGTTACAGTTAGCGCGAGTCTACGCAACGATTGGCAGCTATGGCATTTATCGTCCGCTGTCGATCACCAAAGTTGATCCACCGGTTCCCGGTGAACGTGTTTTCCCGGAATCTATCGTTCGTACCGTCGTGCATATGATGGAAAGCGTCGCGCTGCCCGGTGGGGGTGGCGTGAAGGCCGCGATTAAGGGCTATCGCATCGCCATTAAAACCGGTACGGCGAAAAAAGTGGGGCCGGACGGCCGCTATATCAACAAATACATTGCCTATACCGCAGGCGTAGCGCCTGCAAGCAATCCGCGTTTTGCGCTGGTGGTCGTTATCAACGATCCGCAGGCGGGTAAATACTACGGCGGCGCCGTCTCCGCGCCTGTGTTCGGGGCTATTATGGGCGGCGTGTTGCGCACCATGAACATTGAACCGGATGCGCTGGCGACGGGCGAAAAAAGTGAATTTGTAATTAATCAAGGCGAGGGAACAGGTGGCAGATCGTAATTTGCGCGACCTTCTTGCTCCGTGGGTGCCTATGCTACCTGCGCGAGCACTGCGAGAGATGGTACTGGACAGCCGCGTAGCGGCTTCTGGCGATCTTTTTGTGGCAGTGGTGGGTCATCAGGCGGACGGGCGTCGTTATATCCCGCAGGCGATTGCGCAAGGTGTTGCTGCCATTATTGCTGAGGCCAAAGATGAGGCAACAGACGGTGAGATCCGTGAAATGCACGGCGTGCCGGTCATCTATCTCAGCCAACTGAATGAGCGTCTCTCCGCGCTGGCAGGACGTTTTTACAACGAACCTTCCGATCAGTTACAGCTGGTTGGCGTGACTGGAACCAACGGAAAAACCACCACCACTCAGCTGATGGCGCAGTGGGCGCAGCTGCTGGGCGAAACCGGCGCCGTCATGGGCACGGTGGGGAACGGTCTTCTGGGCAAAGTAAGCCCGACGGAAAACACCACTGGCTCGGCGGTTGACGTGCAGCGTGTGCTGGCAGGCCTTGCAGAGCAGGGGGCGACCTTCACGGCGATGGAAGTCTCCTCCCATGGGCTGGTACAACACCGCGTGGCAGCGCTGAAATTCGCTGCCTCTGTCTTTACTAACCTGAGCCGCGATCACCTTGATTATCATGGTGATATGGAGCACTACGAAGCGGCGAAATGGCTGCTTTATTCCACTCACCACCACGGGCAGGCCATCATCAACGCCGACGACGAAGTCGGTCGTCGCTGGCTGGAAAAACTGCCGGATGCGGTAGCGGTGTCGATGGAAGATCGCATCAATCCAAACTGTCGTGGCCGCTGGCTGAAGGCCGTTGAGGTGAACTACCACGACAGCGGGGCAACGATCCGCTTTGCTTCCACCTGGGGCGAAGGTGAAATTGAAAGCCGCCTGATGGGGGCCTTTAACGTCAGTAACCTGCTGCTGGCGCTGGCGACGCTGCTGGCGCTGGGTTATCCGATGGCGGATCTGCTGAAAACGGCTGAGCGTCTGCAACCGGTCTGTGGCCGTATGGAAGTGTTCAGCGCGCCGGGCAAGCCGACGGTGGTCGTGGATTACGCCCACACGCCGGATGCGCTGGAAAAAGCGCTGGAAGCGGCGCGCCTGCATTGCGCAGGTAAGCTCTGGTGCGTGTTTGGCTGCGGCGGCGATCGCGATAAGGGCAAACGTCCGCTGATGGGCGCGATCGCTGAGCAGTTCGCGGATATTCCGGTGGTGACCGATGACAACCCGCGTACCGAAGAGCCGCGCGCCATTATCAATGACATTCTGGCGGGCATGCTGGATGCGGGCCGTGCGCGCGTGGTCGAAGGCCGTGCGGAGGCCGTGACTAACGCCATTATGCAGGCGCAGGAGAACGATGTGGTTCTGCTGGCCGGTAAAGGTCATGAAGATTATCAGATTGTCGGCAATCGTCGTCTCGATTACTCCGACCGCGTGACGGCAGCGCGTCTGCTGGGAGTGGTGGCATGATTAGCATTACGTTAAGCCAGGCCGCTGCGGTATTGCAGGGGATGCTGCATGGTCAGGATCTGACCATTGAGGCTGTGACCACCGACACCCGTAAGGTGACGGCGGGCTGCCTGTTTGTGGCGCTGAAGGGCGAACGTTTTGACGCCCACGATTTTGCGCATCAGGCCAAAGAAAACGGCGCGGGCGCGCTGCTGGTCAGTCGTAAGCTCGATATCGATTTGCCGCAGATTGTGGTGAAAGATACGCGCCTGGCGTTTGGCGAGCTGGCGGCATGGGTTCGTCAGCAGGTGCCGACTCGCGTCGTGGCGCTGACGGGCTCCTCGGGTAAAACCTCCGTTAAAGAGATGACGGCGGCGATCCTTAGCCAGTGCGGTAACACGCTTTATACGGCGGGCAATCTTAATAATGACATCGGTGTGCCGATGACGCTGCTGCGCCTGACCCACGAGCATGAATATGCGGTGATTGAACTCGGGGCTAACCATCAGGGCGAAATCGCCTGGACCGTGAGCCTGACGCGTCCGGAAGCGGCGCTGGTGAATAACCTGGCGGCGGCACATCTTGAAGGTTTTGGTTCGCTGGCCGGTGTGGCGAAAGCGAAAGGTGAAATTTATACCGGCCTGCCGGATGACGGCATCGCCATTATGAATGCCGATAACAACGACTGGCTGAACTGGCAGAGCATCATTGGTTCACGCAAAACCTGGCGCTTCTCACCGAATGCGGCAAACAGTGATTTTTCGGCGACCAACATTCATGTGACGTCACACGGCACCGAGTTCACCCTCACAACCCCAACGGGCGACATCGACGTGCTGCTGCCCCTGCCGGGTCGTCATAACATCGCCAATGCGCTTGCTGCGGCCGCGCTCTCAATGGCGGTGGGTGCCTCACACGCTGCGATCAAAACGGGCCTGGCGAATTTAAAAGCCGTGCCGGGGCGTCTGTTCCCGATCCAGCTGGCTGAAAACAAACTCCTGCTGGATGACTCCTACAACGCCAACGTCGGCTCCATGACGGCGGCCGTGCAGGTCTTGTCTGAGATGCCGGGCTACCGTGTGATGGTTGTTGGCGATATGGCCGAGCTGGGTGATGAAAGCGAAGCCTGCCATGTTCAGGTGGGTGAAGCGGCGAAAGCCGCCGGGCTTGACCGCGTATTGAGCGCAGGCACGCTGAGCAAGGCTATCTCTGATGCCAGTGAAGTTGGCGAACATTTTGCCGATAAATCTGCTCTGATCGAACGCCTGAAGGCATTGATTGCAGAAAAACAGATTGTGACGGTTTTAGTTAAAGGTTCACGTAGTGCCGCCATGGAAGAGGTTGTGCACGCATTACAGGAGAACGGGACATGTTAGTTTGGCTGGCCGAACATTTGGTCAAATATTACTCAGGCTTTAACGTCTTTTCGTATCTGACGTTTCGCGCCATCGTCAGCCTGCTGACTGCGCTGTTCATCTCGCTGTGGATGGGCCCGCGCATGATTGCCCGTCTGCAAAAACTCTCTTTCGGCCAGGTTGTGCGTAACGACGGTCCGGAATCGCATTTCAGCAAGCGCGGTACGCCGACCATGGGCGGGATCATGATCCTGACCGCGATTGTGGTTTCCGTTCTGCTGTGGGCTTATCCGTCCAACCCTTACGTGTGGTGCGTGCTGACCGTTCTGGTTGGCTACGGGATCATCGGTTTTGTGGATGACTACCGCAAAGTTGTGCGCAAAGACACCAAGGGTTTGATTGCCCGCTGGAAGTATTTCTGGATGTCGGTAATTGCGCTGGGCGTGGCGTTTGCGCTTTACCTGGCGGGAAAAGACACCCCGGCCACCGAGCTGGTGGTGCCGTTCTTTAAAGACGTGATGCCGCAGCTGGGGCTGTTCTACATCCTGCTGGCCTATTTTGTCATCGTCGGCACCGGTAACGCCGTCAACCTGACCGATGGTCTGGACGGCCTGGCGATCATGCCAACCGTGTTTGTCGCTGGCGGCTTCGCGCTGGTGGCGTGGGCGACCGGTAACATGAACTTTGCTAATTATCTGCACATTCCGTATCTGCGCCACGCGGGTGAACTGGTGATCGTCTGTACGGCGATTGTCGGGGCGGGTCTGGGCTTCCTGTGGTTCAACACCTATCCGGCGCAGGTCTTTATGGGCGACGTCGGTTCACTGGCACTGGGCGGTGCACTGGGCATTATCGCCGTGCTGCTGCGTCAGGAGTTCCTGCTGGTGATCATGGGCGGTGTGTTTGTGGTTGAGACCCTGTCGGTGATTTTGCAGGTCGGTTCCTTCAAGCTGCGTGGTCAGCGCATCTTCCGTATGGCACCTATTCACCACCACTATGAACTGAAAGGCTGGCCGGAGCCGCGCGTCATTGTGCGTTTCTGGATTATTTCGCTGATGCTGGTGCTGATTGGCCTGGCAACGCTGAAGGTACGTTAATCATGGCAGATTACCAGGGCAAAAAAGTCGTTATCATCGGGTTGGGCCTTACTGGTCTCTCCTGCGTGGACTTTTTCCTTGCGCGCGGCGTGACGCCGCGCGTGATGGACACGCGTGTCTCTCCGCCGGGTCTGGACAAGCTGCCGGAGCAGGTTGAACGCCACCTGGGTGGTCTGAATGATGAGTGGCTGCTGGCCGCCGATCTGATTGTTGCCAGCCCGGGTATGGCGTTGGCGCATCCTTCGCTGAGTGCCGCGGCGGAGGCTGGCGTTGAGATTGTTGGCGATATCGAACTGTTCTGCCGGGAAGCGCAGGCGCCAATCGTTGCCATTACCGGTTCGAACGGTAAAAGCACCGTCACCACGCTGGTGGGAGAAATGGCGAAGGCGGCGGGCAAAAATGTCGGCGTCGGCGGTAATATTGGCCTGCCTGCGCTGATGCTGCTGGACAAAGGCTGCGAGCTGTACGTTCTGGAACTTTCCAGCTTCCAGCTTGAAACCACTTCAAGTCTGCATGCGGCGGCGGCGACGATCCTCAACGTCACCGAAGATCATATGGACAGATATCCGTTCGGCTTGCAGCAGTACCGCGCGGCCAAGCTGCGTGTTTATGAAAATGCCAAAGTTTGCGTCGTGAATGCCGATGATGCACTCACCATGCCGGTGCGCGGCGCAGACGATCGCTGCATCAGCTTCGGTATTAACATGGGTGACTATCACCTTAATCGTCAGCAGGGCGAAACCTGGCTGCGGGTGAAAGGTGAGAAGGTGCTGAACGTGAAAGAGATGATGCTTTCCGGCCAGCATAACTACACCAATGCCCTGGCGGCGCTGGCGCTGGCGGATGCCGTTGGCTTGCCGCGATCTTCAAGCCTGAAGGCGCTGACCACCTTTACCGGCCTGGCGCACCGCTTCCAGCTGGCGCTGGAGCACAACGGCGTACGCTGGATTAACGATTCCAAAGCGACCAACGTGGGGAGCACCGAGGCGGCACTGAACGGTTTGCACGTTGATGGCACGCTGCATCTGCTGCTGGGCGGCGACGGTAAATCGGCTGACTTCTCCTCGTTGAAGCAGTACCTCAACGGCGATAACGTGCGCCTGTATTGCTTTGGTCGCGATGGCAGTGAGCTGGCGGCATTGCGTCCTGAGGTTGCCGAGCAAACCGAGACCATGGAGCAGGCGATGCGGCTTATCGCCCCACGCGTGAAGCCCGGCGATATGGTGCTGCTCTCGCCAGCCTGTGCCAGCCTCGATCAATTCAAGAATTTCGAACAGCGGGGCGATCTCTTTACCCGCCTGGCGAAGGAGTTAGGCTGATGCGTTTATCTCTCCCTCGCCTGAAAATGCCGCGCCTGCCAGGATTTGGTATCCTGGTATGGCTGTTTACGGCGCTGAAAGGCTGGGTGATGGCTTCACGGGATAAAGATTCCGACAGCCTGATCATGTACGACCGCACGCTGTTCTGGCTTACGCTGGGGCTGGCGGCGATCGGCTTTATTATGGTCACCTCGGCGTCAATGCCTGTCGGACAGCGTCTGGCAAACGATCCGTTTCTGTTTGCCAAGCGTGACGGGCTGTACATCATTCTCGCGTTCTGCCTGGCAATGATCACCTTACGCCTGCCGATGTCGTTCTGGCAGCGGCACAGCACCGCCATGCTCATCGCCTCAATCATCATGCTGTTGATCGTACTGGTTGTCGGCAGTTCCGTTAACGGGGCATCGCGCTGGATTGCCTTCGGGCCGCTGCGTATTCAGCCAGCGGAATTTACCAAGCTGTCACTGTTCTGCTATCTGGCGAACTACCTGGTGCGTAAGGTTGATGAAGTGCGTAACAACCTGCGCGGCTTCTTAAAACCTATGGGCGTGATTCTGGTGCTCGCGATCCTGCTGCTGGCACAGCCCGACCTCGGTACGGTAGTTGTACTGTTTGTCACCACGCTGGCAATGCTGTTCCTGGCAGGGGCGAAGCTCTGGCAGTTCATCGCCATCATCGGAATGGGGATTTCGGCGGTGGTGCTGCTGATCCTCGCTGAACCATACCGTATCCGCCGTGTGACCTCGTTCTGGAACCCGTGGGAAGATCCCTTTGGCAGCGGTTATCAGCTGACGCAGTCGCTGATGGCGTTTGGCCGCGGCGAAGTCTGGGGACAAGGCCTGGGCAACTCGGTGCAAAAACTGGAGTATTTACCGGAGGCGCACACTGACTTCATCTTCTCCATTATTGGTGAAGAGCTGGGTTATATCGGTGTGGTATTGGCGCTATTAATGGTATTCTTCGTCGCTTTCCGCGCCATGTCGATTGGCCGTAAAGCGCTGGAGATCGACCACCGCTTCTCCGGTTTCCTGGCCTGCTCAATTGGTATCTGGTTTAGCTTCCAGGCGCTGGTAAACGTCGGGGCGGCGGCGGGTATGCTGCCGACCAAAGGTCTGACGTTGCCGTTGATCAGTTATGGTGGTTCGAGTCTGTTGATCATGTCGACAGCCATCATGTTTTTGTTACGCATAGATTATGAGACGCGTCTGGAGAAAGCCCAGGCGTTTACACGAGGTTCACGATGAATCAACCGAAGCGGTTAATGGTGATGGCAGGCGGTACCGGCGGACACGTGTTCCCGGGACTGGCGGTTGCGCACCATTTAATGGAACAGGGCTGGCAGGTACGCTGGCTGGGAACCGCAGACCGTATGGAAGCCGACCTGGTACCAAAACACGGTATCGAGATCGACTTTATTCGTATTTCTGGCCTTCGTGGCAAAGGGATCAAGGCGCTGCTGCTGGCGCCGGTGCGCATTTTCAATGCCTGGCGTCAGGCGCGCGCCATTATGAAGCGTTTTAAGCCCGACGTCGTTCTCGGCATGGGCGGTTATGTTTCCGGTCCTGGCGGACTGGCGGCGTGGTCACTGGGCATCCCCGTTGTTCTGCATGAGCAGAACGGTATTGCTGGCTTGACCAACAAATGGCTGGCAAAAATCGCCACCAAAGTTATGCAGGCCTTCCCTGGGGCATTTCCGAAAGCGGATGTTGTAGGGAATCCGGTGCGTGTGGACGTGCTGGCGCTGCCGCTGCCAGATGCGCGTCTGGCGGGGCGCGAAGGGCCGGTGCGCGTGCTGGTCGTCGGTGGTTCCCAGGGCGCTCGCATTTTAAACCAGACGATGCCGCAGGTTGCGGCAAAACTGGGCGATGCCGTGACCCTCTGGCACCAGAGCGGGAAGGGCGCTCAGCAGACCGTTGAGCAGGCCTACGCGCAGGAAGGTCAGCCGCAGCATAAAGTGACTGAATTTATTGATGATATGGCCGCAGCCTATGCCTGGGCCGATGTCGTGGTCTGTCGTTCGGGCGCGCTGACGGTGAGCGAAATCGCCGCCGCCGGTTTGCCGGCGCTGTTCGTGCCGTTCCAGCACAAGGACAGACAGCAGTACTGGAATGCGCTGCCGCTTGAGAAAGCGGGTGCCGCGAAGATTTTTGAGCAGCCACAATTTACCGCCGATGCGGTCGCCAACACCCTGGCGGGCTGGAACCGGGATGTATTACTGGAGATGGCGCAACGCGCACGCGCGACCGCTATCCCGGATGCAACGGAACGGGTGGCAAAAGAAGTGAGCCTGGCAGCCCAGGCATAATTCTCGCAGCGCGTGTTGCGCTGCACGATTTTTTTGAAGTAGTCGATGGCGTTTAGAGAATGAATACACAACAACTGGCAAAACTGCGTTCTATCGTGCCCGAGATGCGTCGCGTCCGGCACATTCACTTTGTCGGCATCGGTGGTGCTGGCATGGGCGGTATTGCCGAAGTGTTAGCTAACGAAGGCTATCAGATCAGCGGGTCTGACCTGGCGCCAAACCCTGTTACGCAGCAGCTGGCGTCGCTGGGGGCGACTATCTATTTCAATCATCGCCCGGAAAACGTGAGCGATGCGAGCGTGGTTGTGGTGTCCAGCGCGATCTCTGCGGATAACCCGGAAATCGTTGCGGCGCATGAGGCGCGTATTCCGGTGATCCGTCGCGCGGAAATGCTGGCGGAACTGATGCGTTTCCGTCACGGCATTGCGGTGGCCGGTACGCACGGTAAAACCACCACAACAGCGATGGTCTCCAGCATTTATGCGGAAGCGGGTCTCGATCCGACATTCGTCAACGGTGGTCTGGTGAAAGCCGCTGGCGTACACGCGCGTCTGGGCCACAGCCGTTATCTGATTGCAGAAGCGGATGAGAGCGACGCGTCGTTCCTGCATCTCCAGCCGATGGTGGCGATTGTCACCAATATCGAAGCTGACCATATGGATACCTACCAGGGCGACTTCGAGAACTTAAAGCAGACCTTTATCAATTTCCTGCACAACCTGCCGTTCTATGGCCGAGCGGTGATGTGCGTGGACGATCCGGTTATTCGCGAACTGCTGCCGCGCGTCGGGCGTCAAATTACGACCTACGGCTTCAGTGAAGACGCTGATGTACGCGTAGAAGATTACAAGCAGGTTGGTGCGCAGGGGCATTTTACGCTGGCACGTCAGGATAAAGAGCTTCTGCATGTGACCCTGAACGCTCCGGGACGTCACAACGCCCTCAATGCGGCGGCGGCGGTGGCTGTTGCGACAGAAGAAGGCATTGACGATGAGGCGATCCTGCGCGCGCTGGAGAGTTTCCAGGGGACGGGCCGTCGCTTCGACTTCCTCGGTGAATTCCCGCTGGAGCCAGTAAACGGTAAGCCTGGCACAGCGATGCTGGTTGACGATTACGGTCACCACCCGACCGAGGTGGACGCAACCATCAAAGCGGCACGCGCGGGTTGGCCGGAAAAGAATCTGGTCATGATCTTCCAGCCGCACCGTTACACGCGTACTCGCGATCTGTACGACGATTTTGCCAACGTGCTTTCGCAGGTTGATACCCTGCTGATGCTGGATGTGTATGCCGCGGGCGAAACGCCGATTCCGGGCGCGGACAGTCGTTCTTTATGTCGTACCATCCGCGGACGCGGTAAAGTGGATCCTATTCTGGTTCCCGACCCGGCGCAGGTGGCTGAAATGCTCGCCCCGGTTCTGACAGGTAACGATCTGATCTTGATTCAGGGCGCGGGAAATATCGGCAAAATCGCCCGTACCTTAGCTGAAATCAAACTGAAGCCGCAAACTCAGGAGGACGAGCGTCATGGCTGATAAGATTGCTGTCCTGTTTGGCGGCACTTCCGCTGAACGCGAAGTTTCCCTGAATTCGGGCGCTGCCGTGCTGGCGGGCCTGCGTGAAGGTGGCGTAGACGCGCACCCGGTTGATCCGAAAGAGGTGGACGTTACGCAACTGAAAGCGATGGGCTTCGATAAAGCCTTTATCGCGTTGCACGGTCGCGGCGGTGAAGATGGCACGTTACAGGGGCTGCTGGAGCTGATCGGTATGCCGTATACCGGCAGCGGCGTAATGGCATCGGCCCTCTCCATGGATAAGCTGCGCAGCAAACTGCTGTGGCAGGGCGCGGGTCTGCCCGTTGCGCCATGGGTTGCACTGACGCGTCGTGAATTTGAATTGGGCCTGTCGGACAGCGTTAATACACGCATTGCGGCACTGGGCTTACCGGTTATTGTTAAGCCGAGCCGTGAAGGGTCGAGCGTGGGAATGTCCAAAGTTGATAAAGCTGTAGATTTGGCTGACGCTTTAGCACTGGCATTTCAACATGATGAAGAAGTTCTGATTGAAAAATGGCTTAGCGGACCGGAATTTACCGTCGCGATGCTTGGCGAAGAAATTTTACCGTCAATTCGCATCCAACCCGCCGGAGTCTTCTATGATTATGAGGCGAAGTATCTCTCTGATGAGACGCAATATTTCTGCCCAGCTGGTCTTGAAGCAGCACGTGAAGCCGAATTACAGTCTCTGGTGCTTAAAGCCTGGAATGTTCTGGGATGTCGTGGCTGGGGACGCATTGACGTGATGCTTGACGGTGACGGGCAATTTTATCTGCTGGAAGCAAATACGTCTCCGGGTATGACCAGCCATAGCCTTGTGCCGATGGCGGCGCGTCAGGCGGGAATGAGCTTCTCGCAATTAGTCGTACGTATTCTGGACCAGGCGGGCTGATATGTCTCAGGCTGCATTGAACACGCGCAACCGCGATGACGAAGAAGAATATTCCTCTTCGCGCCGGAGTAATGGAACGCGTCTTGCAGGGATCATCTTCCTGCTCGGGGTGCTGTGCACCGTGTTTATCAGCGGCTGGATGGTGCTGGGCTGGATGGAAGACGCGCAGCGGTTGCCGCTGTCGAAGCTGGTGGTGACCGGGGAGCGTCACTACACGCGTAACGATGATATTCGCCAGTCGATTCTGGCGCTTGGGTCGCCTGGCACCTTTATGACGCAGGACGTCAACATTATTCAGAGTCAGATTGAACGTCTGCCGTGGATAAAACAGGCGAGTGTCAGAAAGCAATGGCCTGATGAATTGAAGATTCATCTGGTTGAATATGTGCCGATTGCGCGTTGGAATGATCAGCATATGGTTGACGTAGACGGAAATTCGTTCAGCGTCCCGAGCGATCGTGTCAACAAGCAGAATTTACCGATGTTGTATGGCCCGGAAGGCAGCGAAAACGAAGTATTGCAGGGTTTTCGTGAGATGGGGCAGGTGCTGGCTAAGGATCGCTTTACGTTAAAAGATGCTGCGATGACGGCGCGCCGTTCCTGGCAGTTGACCTTAACGAATGGCATTAAGCTCAATCTTGGCCGTGGCGACACAATGAAACGTCTGGCGCGATTTGTAGAACTTTACCCGGTTTTACAGCAGCAGGCGCAGACGGATGGCAAACGGATAAGCTACGTTGATTTGCGCTATGACTCAGGCGCAGCAGTCGGTTGGGAGCTGGCTCCGGTCGAGGAACCTAATCAGCAACAAAATCAGGCACAGGTACAGGCAGAACAACAATGATCAAGTCGACGGACAGAAAATTGGTAGTAGGACTGGAGATTGGCACCGCGAAGGTCGCCGCTTTGGTAGGGGAAGTTCTGCCCGACGGTATGGTCAATATCATTGGCGTGGGCAGCTGCCCCTCCCGTGGTATGGATAAAGGTGGGGTAAACGACCTTGAGTCGGTGGTGAAATGCGTTCAGCGCGCCATCGACCAGGCTGAATTGATGGCAGATTGCCAGATTTCCTCTGTCTATCTGGCCCTTTCTGGTAAGCACATCAGCTGCCAGAATGAAATCGGTATGGTGCCGATTTCCGAAGAAGAAGTGACGCAGGAAGACGTGGAGAACGTTGTCCACACGGCGAAATCCGTGCGTGTTCGCGACGAGCACCGTGTGCTGCATGTGATCCCGCAGGAATACGCGATCGACTACCAGGAAGGCATCAAGAATCCGGTCGGTCTGTCGGGCGTGCGTATGCAGGCAAAAGTGCACCTGATCACATGTCACAACGATATGGCGAAGAACATTGTAAAAGCCGTTGAACGTTGTGGCCTGAAAGTTGACCAACTTATTTTCGCCGGTCTTGCCGCGAGCTACTCCGTACTGACCGAAGACGAACGTGAACTGGGCGTCTGTGTGGTCGATATTGGTGGTGGTACAATGGACATGGCTGTCTATACCGGCGGTGCGCTGCGCCACACCAAAGTGATCCCGTACGCCGGGAATGTGGTGACCAGCGATATCGCTTACGCCTTTGGTACGCCACCGAGCGATGCAGAGGCGATTAAAGTGCGCCATGGTTGCGCGCTGGGCTCTATCGTCGGCAAAGACGAGAGCGTTGAAGTGCCGAGCGTAGGGGGGCGACCGCCGCGCAGCCTGCAACGCCAGACGCTGGCAGAGGTGATTGAGCCGCGTTATACCGAGCTGCTCAACCTGGTCAACGAAGAGATTTTGCAGTTACAGGAACAGCTTCGCCAGCAGGGTGTGAAACATCATCTCGCGGCGGGGATTGTATTAACCGGCGGGGCAGCGCAAATTGAAGGTCTTGCGGCCTGCGCTCAGCGCGTGTTCCATACGCAGGTGCGTATTGGTGCGCCGCTGAATATCACCGGTTTAACGGATTATGCTCAGGAGCCGTACTATTCAACGGCGGTGGGCCTGCTGCACTACGGGAAAGAATCCCATTTAAGTGGTGAGGCAGAGGTGGAAAAACGCGTCTCGGTGGGGTCGTGGGTCAAACGACTTAACACCTGGTTGCGAAAAGAATTTTAATTTTTTAAGAGACCGGAGAGAATTAGCGGTCTCGGGCGACAGGCACAACGGAGAGAGAGATTATGTTTGAACCTATGGAATTAACCAACGACGCGGTGATTAAAGTCATCGGCGTCGGTGGCGGCGGCGGTAACGCCGTAGAGCACATGGTGCGCGAGCGCATTGAAGGTGTTGAATTCTTCGCGGTGAACACCGATGCGCAGGCACTGCGTAAAACGGCTGTTGGCCAGACGATTCAGATCGGTGGTGGCATCACCAAAGGTCTGGGAGCAGGGGCTAACCCGGAAGTGGGCCGCAACGCGGCTGAAGAAGATCGTGAAGCGCTGCGCGCTGCACTGGACGGTGCAGACATGGTCTTCATCGCAGCGGGTATGGGTGGCGGTACAGGTACCGGTGCAGCACCTGTTGTGGCGGAAGTCGCTAAAGATTTAGGTATTCTGACCGTTGCCGTCGTGACCAAGCCTTTCAACTTTGAAGGCAAGAAGCGTATGGCTTTCGCGGAGCAGGGTATCACCGAGCTGTCCAAACACGTGGACTCTCTGATTACCATCCCGAACGACAAACTGCTGAAAGTGCTGGGTCGCGGTATCTCTCTGCTGGACGCCTTTGGCGCGGCAAACGACGTGCTGAAAGGTGCGGTTCAGGGTATCGCTGAACTGATTACCCGTCCTGGCCTGATGAACGTTGACTTTGCAGACGTTCGCACCGTGATGTCCGAGATGGGCTACGCGATGATGGGCTCTGGCGTGGCAAGCGGTGAAGACCGTGCGGAAGAAGCCGCTGAAATGGCGATCTCTTCTCCACTGCTGGAAGATATCGATCTGTCTGGTGCGCGCGGCGTGCTGGTCAACATCACCGCTGGCTTTGACCTGCGTCTGGATGAGTTCGAAACCGTGGGTAACACCATCCGTGCATTCGCCTCTGACAACGCGACCGTCGTGATCGGCACCTCCCTTGACCCGGAAATGAACGACGAACTGCGTGTGACCGTTGTGGCCACCGGTATCGGTATGGACAAGCGTCCTGAGATCACCCTGGTGACCAATAAACAGACTCAGCAGCCGGTGATGGATCGTTACCAGCAGCACGGCATGGCGCCTCTGACTCAGGAGCAAAAACCGGCTGCGAAAGTGGTGAACGACCCGACTCCACAAACGGCAAAAGAGCCAGATTATCTGGATATCCCGGCGTTCCTGCGTAAGCAAGCTGACTAAGAATTGGCTGGAATTTGGGGATTTGCGCTCTTTGTGCTAAACTGGCCCACCGTTAGTGATATACACTCTCGGTTGGATAGTTAATTTGGCGAGATTATACGATGATCAAACAAAGGACACTTAAACGTATCGTTCAGGCGACGGGTGTCGGTTTACATACCGGCAAGAAAGTCACGCTGACGTTACGCCCTGCGCCGGCCAATACCGGGGTCATCTATCGTCGCACCGACTTGAATCCACCGGTAGATTTTCCGGCCGATGCCAAATCTGTGCGTGATACTATGCTCTGTACTTGTCTGGTGAACGAGCATGACGTGCGGATTTCTACCGTAGAGCACCTGAACGCCGCCCTGGCGGGTCTGGGTATCGACAACATTATTGTTGAAGTCGATGCGCCAGAGATCCCGATCATGGACGGGAGTGCTGCTCCGTTCGTTTATTTGTTGCTGGATGCCGGCATCGAAGAACTGAACTGCGCGAAGAAATTTGTTCGCATTAAAGAGACCGTTCGCGTCGAAGATGGCGACAAATGGGCTGAATTCAAACCGTACAATGGTTTCTCGTTGGACTTCACCATCGATTTTAACCATCCGGCGATTGACTCCAGCACCCAGCGCTATGCGATGAACTTCTCTGCGGATGCGTTTATGCGTCAGATCAGCCGAGCACGTACCTTCGGCTTTATGCGTGATATCGAATATCTGCAATCCCGCGGCCTGTGCCTGGGCGGCAGCTTCGATTGTGCCATCGTTGTTGACGATTATCGCGTACTGAACGAAGACGGCCTGCGTTTTGAAGATGAATTTGTTCGTCACAAAATGCTGGACGCGATCGGCGACCTCTTCATGTGTGGTCACAATATCATTGGTGCCTTTACCGCGTTTAAATCCGGTCATGCACTGAACAACAAACTGTTGCAGGCAGTCCTGGCAAAACAGGAAGCCTGGGAATACGTGACCTTCGAAGACGAAGCTGAACTGCCGCTGGCGTTCAAAGCACCAACTATGGTCCTGGCGTAACGGTTCACACCGTTTCGTAAGAAAAGCGACTGGTTCACCTGGTACTCTCTCCGACCAGGGAAGCCAGTCGTTTTTATTTCTACCCTTCTTTAATTGTCCCTCTCACCCTCGGCCTGTGTCGGGTGCCGAATAACGGTGTGTTCGCTGCATTATTGACCGTTTTTACCTGCTGCAAGGTGTCATTCCTGCTGCTGTATATTGGCTTTAGTGGTAATATCTGGGCGCTAAAAAAGAATAACTGAACTCAGCCTGCACTAGCGGGCGAACGTGGTGGAGCAAGTGAGCGGAATACTGACGCGCTGGCGACAATTTGGCAGACGTTACTTCTGGCCGCATCTCTTATTAGGGATGGTCGCGGCGAGTTTCGGCTTGCCTGTGCTCAGCAACAGTGCAGACGCGGCGACACCCACCCGTTCCAGCACCACCAAACACGATCTTACTACGCGGGTTAATTTTACTAATCTCGCATGGCTTGAAGCCAGCCGTCGTCCTAATTTCTCCGTTGATTACTGGCAGCAACACGCCATTCGCACGGTTATTCGCCATCTGTCGTTCGCGATGGCGCCGCAGACGATGCCTGTTGCCGAAGAGACGCTGCCGGTTCAGGCTCAGCATCTTGCCCTGCTCGATACGCTTAACGCGCTTCTGACCCAGGACAACCAGCCGCCTGTGACCGTGACTCAGACGGCGCAAACGGATTTTGTTTCCCCCGCATCCTTCTCTGTTTCGACATGGATTAGCCAGGTTCACGGCATCCGTGCCGGGCCTCAACGCCTCAGCTAAATTAACCTTTTTCAATACCTTAATTTATCTGCCCGTCTGGGGCGTTTGAGAATTTATTATGCTAATCAAATTGTTAACCAAAGTTTTTGGTAGTCGTAACGATCGTACCCTGCGCCGCATGCGCAAAGCTGTGAACGTCATCAACGGTATGGAACCGGCGATGGAGAAGCTCTCTGATGATGAGCTGAAAGCGAAAACCGCGGAATTCCGCGCGCGTCTGGAGAAAGGCGAAACCTTAGAGAGCCTGATCCCGGAAGCCTTCGCCGTAGTGCGTGAGGCCAGTAAACGCGTGTTCGGCATGCGTCACTTCGACGTGCAGCTGCTGGGCGGGATGGTGCTCAACGAGCGCTGTATTGCGGAAATGCGTACCGGTGAAGGTAAAACCCTGACCGCAACGCTGCCAGCATACCTGAACGCGCTGACCGGTAAGGGCGTTCACGTTGTTACCGTCAACGACTATCTGGCGCAGCGTGACGCCGAAAACAACCGTCCACTGTTCGAATTCCTCGGCATGACCGTGGGCATTAACATGTCCGGCCTGCCGGCACCGGCCAAGCGTGAAGCGTACAACGCGGACATCACCTACGGCACCAACAACGAATACGGCTTCGACTACCTGCGTGACAACATGGCGTTCAGCCCGGAAGAGCGCGTCCAGCGTAAACTGCACTATGCGCTGGTGGATGAGGTTGACTCCATTCTGATCGATGAAGCGCGTACCCCGCTGATCATCTCCGGCCCGGCTGAAGACAGCTCCGAGATGTACCGTAAAGTCGACAAAATCATTCCTCACCTGCTGCGTCAGGAGAAAGAAGACTCTGATACCTTCCAGGGTGAAGGTCACTTCTCCGTGGATGAAAAAGCACGTCAGGTCAACCTGACCGAACGCGGCCTGGTGAAAATCGAAGAGCTGCTGGTGGCTGAAGGCATTATGGAAGAGGGCGAGTCTCTGTACTCCCCGAGCAACATCATGCTGATGCACCACGTAACGGCCGCACTGCGCGCGCATGCGTTGTTTACCCGCGACGTTGACTACATCGTCAAAGACGGTGAAGTCATCATCGTCGATGAACACACCGGTCGTACCATGCAGGGGCGTCGCTGGTCCGATGGCCTGCACCAGGCTGTGGAAGCCAAAGAAGGTGTGGACATTCAGAACGAAAACCAGACGCTGGCCTCCATCACCTTCCAGAACTACTTCCGTCTGTATGAGAAGCTGGCGGGGATGACCGGTACTGCCGATACCGAAGCGTTTGAATTCAGCTCCATCTATAAGCTGGATACCGTGGTTGTGCCAACCAACCGTCCGATGATCCGTAAGGATATGCCGGACCTGGTGTACATGACCGAAGCGGAAAAAATTCAGGCGATCATCGAAGATATTCGCGACCGTACTGCCAATGGCCAGCCGGTACTGGTGGGGACCATCTCCATCGAGAAATCCGAAGTGGTGTCTAACGAGCTGACCAAAGCAGGTATCAAGCACAACGTGTTGAACGCCAAGTTCCACGCTAAAGAAGCGGATATCGTTGCGCAGGCGGGTTATCCGGCCGCCGTGACCATCGCCACCAACATGGCGGGTCGTGGTACCGATATTATGCTCGGTGGTAGCTGGCAGGCCGAAGTGGCGGAACTGGAAAACCCAACCCCAGAGCAAATTGCGCAGATCAAAGCCGACTGGCAGGTGCGTCACGATGCGGTGCTGGCATCCGGTGGTCTGCACATCATTGGTACCGAGCGTCACGAATCTCGTCGTATTGATAACCAGCTGCGTGGTCGTGCGGGTCGTCAGGGTGATGCCGGTTCTTCCCGCTTCTACCTGTCTATGGAAGATGCGCTGATGCGTATTTTCGCCTCTGACCGTGTGTCTGGCATGATGCGTAAGCTGGGCATGAAGCCAGGCGAAGCCATTGAGCACCCGTGGGTCACCAAAGCGATTGCTAACGCCCAGCGTAAAGTGGAAAGCCGCAACTTCGATATTCGTAAGCAGCTGCTGGAATATGATGACGTTGCCAACGACCAGCGTCGTGCGATCTACACCCAGCGTAACGAACTGCTGGACGTGTCCGACGTGAGCGAAACCATCAACAGCATTCGTGAAGATGTGTTCAAAGCCACTATCGACGCGCACATTCCACCGCAGTCTCTGGAAGAGATGTGGGATATCGAAGGCTTGCAGGAACGTCTGAAAAACGACTTCGATCTCGAACTGCCAATCAAAGAGTGGCTGGACAAAGAGCCTGAGCTGCACGAAGAGACCCTGCGCGAACGTATTTACGAAACCGCGCTGGACGTCTACAAGCGTAAGGAAGAAGTGGTTGGCGCCGAGATGATGCGTCACTTCGAGAAAGGCGTGATGTTGCAGACGCTGGACTCCCTGTGGAAAGAACACCTGGCGGCGATGGACTACCTGCGTCAGGGTATCCACCTGCGTGGTTATGCGCAGAAAGATCCGAAGCAGGAGTACAAGCGTGAATCCTTCTCCATGTTTGCTGCCATGCTGGAATCGCTGAAGTATGAAGTCATCAGCACCCTGAGCAAGGTTCAGGTGCGTATGCCGGAAGAAGTGGAAGCGATGGAGCAGCAGCGCCGTGAAGAAGCTGAGCGTCTGGCACAGATGCAGCAGCTGAGCCATCAGACCGATGAAAGTGAAGCCGCAGCGGCAATCGCAGCGCAGACGGGCGATCGTAAGGTCGGTCGTAACGATCCGTGCCCATGCGGTTCTGGCAAAAAATACAAGGCGTGCCACGGCCGTCTGAGCTAAGAACATAACAAATTGAAAAGGCGCAGATATCTGCGCCTTTTTTATGGAAGTGACACCATGAAAACACTGCAAATTGCTGTCGGGATCATTCGCAACCCGAAAAACCAGATCTTCATAACCCAGCGTGCCGCCGATGCGCACATGGCTAACAAATGGGAATTCCCGGGCGGGAAAATCGAATCAGGTGAAACGCCGGAGCAGGCGCTGGTACGTGAGCTTCAGGAAGAGGTGGGCATCACCCCGCTTGGCGCAACGCTGTTCGATAAGCTGGAGTACCAGTTTCCGGATCGTCACATTACGCTGTGGTTCTGGCTGGTGGAAAACTGGGAAGGTGAGCCCTGGGGAAAAGAGGGGCAGCCAGGTAGCTGGATTGAACTTCAGGCCAGCGATGCGGAAAAATTCCCGCCTGCCAATGAGCCTGTGATCCTCCGGCTGGTTGCCCAACCTTAGGCCTGCTAAGCGAAGCGCCAGCAGGCTTTGAACGTTATTGCTGGTTTTCGCTCCAGTCATCACTATCAGAGAGATTGCCTTCGCTCGGAATGCGTTTCTCTTCCGCCGCCCATTCGCCCAGGTCAATCAACTGACAGCGCTTGCAGCAGAATGGGCGAAATGGACTCACTTCACCCCAGACGACAGTTTTGCCACAGGTTGGGCAGCTTACGGTAGTTACGTCAGACATTGGCACTCCTTAACAACAGGCCAGTTCAAAATCGAGGCGTTCCGGCACGGTGCCATGTTCACTGTCCAGCGGCATAAAGCGGATCGCGAAACGGCTTTTATGTCCGGAAATTTGCGGGTAAAGCTGCTCGCCAAGAGACAGATTCAGACGCAGAAGATCGGCGTCGTCGCCGTTATCCTGATAGAAACCGTTGAGACTGGTTTGCTTGCGGAACGGGGCAGAGTTACGCACAAGATCGAGGATCAGCGATAACGTCTGATTCATCGGCTCCAGGCTGCTCAGCCAGCCGTTCACCTGGCGATCGCGCTGTTCCTGCGGCATGTGCAGCCACATATGCAGCGTCGGCAGGTCAAAGCTACAGCACCCGCCCGGTATGCTCAGGCGCTGGCGCACCAGCGCAATCAGACGGTCCTCACGTAAAAATTGCCCGACGCGCGGCGCGGCCATCAGCGTCGTGCTGCTGTTTTTCAGCTGCTGGCGTAAAGCGTCAATTCGACTTTGATCGACGCCCGGTACTTCGGCCCAGGCCTGTAACTTACGCTGCTGACGCTCCAGCTCTTTCAACAGCTCAGTGCGGACATCGCCGCGTTCAATCACATCAAGCAGATCGCCCACGTTGCGGAAAAAATGCAACGCGGTGGCGTGATCGTTGACAGGCAGATGTTGTGAAAGCTGTTGAATAAGAAATTCTATGCGTAGCCAGGTACGCATTTTTTCGTTAAGCGGGTGCTCAAAAAGGATATGAGTCGACATTATGGTTTTTCCTGTGCAACGGCCTGCGCGGCGAAGGTCAGATACTGCGCGTGCAGACGAGCAACATCCGATGCAATAGCATCTGGTGCGCCGTTATTATCAATAACATCATCCGCAACGGCGAGGCGCGCTTCGCGCGTGGCCTGTGCGGCAAGAATTTGTTCTGCATGTTCACGCGAAACGTGGTCGCGGGTCATGGTTCGCTGGATTTGCGTTTCGGGTGCAACATCAATCACCAGCACCCGATCGGCTTTCTTATGCAGCTGATTTTCTACCAGGAGCGGAACCACCCACATCACATAGGGCGAACGGGCTGCGGCAATTTGACGCTGAGTTTCCTGATGGATAATGGGGTGGAGCAGGGCATTAAGCCAGGCCTTTTCCGAAGAATCAGAAAATATGCATTCACGCAGCTGGCGACGGTTCAGGGTACCGTCAGCCTGTATCACACGGCGACCAAAATGCGCTTCGATGGCGTTTAAGGCGGGTGTATTCGGTTCTACCACCTGACGGGCAATGATATCGGCGTCGATAATCGTGATGCCGAGACGAGCAAACGCGTGCGCAACGGTACTTTTACCACTACCGATGCCGCCGGTTAATGCGACGATATACCCCATTAAATCAGATCCTGGGAATTATTCATTTTTAAAATCAGTTGCTTAAAATTCAAACTTACAACAGCGAATGTTTAGTTCTCTTTACCCGCTTTTTACCAGGTAAATTTATAGGATTGTAGCGTAAAAAAAGAGAATTTCGCAGTCTTGCGGAGCAGGTATTAGTGCGTATGATAGCGTCACTGGAGTTGTGCTTTTAATATATTTGCCTCTAACCCCAGGAATCCGCACATGCGTATCGAAGAAGATCTGAAGTTAGGTTTCAAAGACGTTCTTATCCGCCCTAAACGCTCTACACTGAAAAGTCGCTCAGACGTTGAACTCGAACGTCAATTCACCTTTAAGCATTCCGGTCAGACGTGGTCTGGCGTGCCGATCATCGCGGCCAACATGGACACCGTCGGAACTTTCGAGATGGCGACCGCACTGGCGCAATTCGACATCCTTACTGCGGTACACAAACACTACAGCCCTGAGGAGTGGAATGCGTTTGTCGCCTCCGCCCCGGCAGACGTGGTGAAGCATGTGATGGTCTCGACCGGTACGTCTGATGCAGATTTCGAGAAAACCAAACAGATCCTGAACGCAAATCCGGCGCTGAATTTTGTCTGCATTGACGTGGCAAATGGTTATTCCGAGCATTTCGTCCAGTTCGTCAGCAAGGCGCGTGAAGCCTGGCCAAACAAAACCATCATTGCGGGCAACGTGGTGACCGGTGAAATGTGTGAAGAGCTGATCCTCTCCGGTGCCGACATTGTAAAAGTGGGTATTGGTCCGGGGTCCGTATGCACCACGCGCGTGAAAACCGGTGTGGGTTATCCGCAGCTGTCTGCGGTAATTGAATGCGCTGACGCTGCGCACGGTCTGGGCGGCCAGATCATCAGCGACGGTGGCTGCACTATGCCAGGCGATGTCGCAAAAGCCTTCGGCGGCGGCGCTGACTTCGTGATGCTCGGCGGCATGCTGGCAGGCCACGAAGAGAGCGGCGGTACCGTCGTGGAAGAGAACGGCGAGAAATTCATGCTGTTCTACGGAATGAGCTCTGAATCTGCGATGACCCGTCACGTGGGTGGTGTCGCGAAATACCGTGCGGCGGAAGGCAAAACCGTTAAGCTGCCCCTGCGTGGTCCGGTTGAAAACACGGCACGCGATATCCTCGGCGGCCTGCGGTCTGCCTGCACCTACGTTGGGGCTTCCCGCCTGAAAGAGCTGACCAAACGCACGACGTTTATTCGCGTTCAGGAGCAGGAAAACCGCGTATTTAATAGCCTCTGACGGCTACGGCTGGCGCGCGTTCGTGCGCCAGCATTACCCCGCACTCATTGCATCCCCCAGATGGAAAATCGGCAGATACATCGCTACCACCAGCGTGCCGATAATCAGTCCCGTCACGACCAGTAGCAAAGGTTCAAGAAGTGCCGCCAGATTGTCTGCCTGCTGAAATGTCTGTTCCGTATGGTGACGCGCCAGATTCATTAGCATCACATCCAGTGAACCCGACACTTCCCCGGTGCGAATAAGCTGAATACACAGTGGCGTAAAAACGGAGGCCTTCTGGAAGGAGGACCATATGGACATACCCTGTTCGATATCGCTGCGTATCCCGCGGATTTTGTCCTGCCAGTAGCCACGCTCAACGGTCTCTTCCACACTCTCCAGGCCTTGTAAAAAGGCAATTCCGGCCTGCTGGGTTAATGACAGCACGGTAAAAATTTGTCCCAGTTTTTGCCCGCGCGACAGCGTGCCCATTACCGGTACGTGTAACAAGACATACTGCCAGCGCGGATGCCGCCGCAGTTTACAGGCGATGAGAACCATCACCACAAGCAGAGCCAAAAGGGTGAGGATATGCGCCTGAACCAGGGCCGCCAGCCCCATGACTGCCTGCGTGAGCAAAGGGAGCGGGGTGTTGAACGTTTTGTAGATTGCAGCAAACTCCGGCAAAACCAGCGTCACCATCGCCAGCACCACGAAAAAGGCCAGCGTCAGGATGAACAGCGGGTAGCGCAGGGCTTTCTTCACCTTAGCATTTAGCTGCTGCTGAGATTTTTGCTGCTGCGCAAGCTGGCGACAGCACACTTCAAGCTTTCCCGTCAGCTCACCCGTTTTTACCATCGAGACATAAAGTGGGCTAAACACGTCAGGCCATTTCTTCATGGACTCCGACAGGGCGCAGCCTTCGCTCAGGTCATCAGCAAGACTGTGCAGCAGCGCCTGCCACTGCTGTAAAGGATGCTGTTCCGCCAGCATGTGCAGGCTTTGGGACAGCGTGAGTCCGGCCTGTAGCAGCGTGGCGAGCTGGCGAAAAATATCGTAGCAGTGCTGCACCTGCCATCGGTGGCGCTGCTGGCAGCGGTTTAGCGTCAGCGGGTGCAGCTGTTTAAGCACCAGTGCTGTGTAAGCGGCGTCACGGTCTATGGCCCAGAGGGTGCCAGTTTGCACATCCCCACCGGAGGTCAGGGCACGCCAGCGCCAGAGCGAATTAGCAGCCATCGGGCATTCCCAGGACGCGCAACAGCTCTTCGAGCGTAGTCAGCCCTTGCTCCACGGCCATGCAGCCATGCTCGAACAAAGAGGTCATTCCCGCCTGACGTGCGCTGGATCCAATCACCTCCGTGCTTGCTCCGCTGGCAATGGCCTGCCGGAGTGTGTCGTCGATGACGAGCACTTCAAAAATGGCTACGCGACCATAAAAACCGTGGTAACAGCGATCGCAGCCGGTAGGTTGCCAGCGAGGAAGCGGCCGGGGCCACAACGTGCGCGGTAATTCGGTGTGGCGGCTGGCTTCCTGTCGGCAGTACGGGCATAACCGGCGCACCAGCCGCTGGGCAATCACCATTGAGAGTGCCGAGGAGATCATCCAGCGCGCGACGCCCATCTGTTGCAGCCGTACCAGCGTTTCAGTCGTTGAGTTAGTATGGAGCGTGGACAGCACCAGATGCCCGGTTTGCGCGGCCTTGATGGCAATTTCTGCCGTTTCGCCGTCACGAATTTCACCCACCATAATGATGTCAGGATCCTGCCTGAGCAGGGCGCGCAGCACGCTCTGGAAGGTCAGCCCCGCACGCGGATTAATCTGCGTCTGGTTTAAGCCTGCAAGCGGGATTTCAACGGGATCTTCCACGCTACAAATATTGACGTCAGGGGTATTTCGCGCCTGCAACGCGCTGTACAGCGTTACCGTTTTCCCGCTACCGGTCGGGCCGGTGACCAGAATTAACCCCTGAGGGCTGTTAAGCGCACCGGCAAAACGGGCCTGCTGGTCTGCACTCATCCCCAGCTGTTCAAGCTCCAGCGCTTGCTGCACCTGGTGAAGCAGACGAAGCACGATTTTTTCTCCACCGCTACAGGGAAGGGTTGCGATACGAAAAGAGACGGGGACGCTTGCCAGCTCCACCGTAAACTGACCGTCCTGCGGCAGGCGGCGCTCCGCAATATCCAGTTGGCCCAGCACCTTCAGACGCGCGGTAAGCGTCGTACCAAGGGCGGCGGAGATCGGCGGTTGCGGGTAAAGAACACCGTCGATTCGCAAACGGATCTGGTAGCCGTGCTCCGTCGGTTCAATATGGATGTCAGACGCCCGCTGGTTTACTGCCTGCTGCAACGTTGTATTGAGCACATCAGTGGCTGAGTTTGGCGCTATGCCCGGCAGATGTGAGGATGAGGCGGACTGGAGCCGTTTTTCCATCCGTTCGGCCGTCCAGCACTCAATATCAATACGTTTCTGCGTGGCGAAGCGTAACGCCTCCATCAGCTCAGAGGCAGGATTACCCACCACCGCAATGCTGATCATATCGGTGTCGCTTGCGAGTAGCAGTGCGTGATGGCGCTGACAGAGCGTCATAAGCTGTTCGGTATTCATTGTCCACTCCTGTCAGTTGTTGTCGAAGCGGAAAACATCTTCACAGGCTTGTTTGAGCGCCGTGTCGGACGCAATTTTGCAGTCACGCGTCCAGCCCGTCATTCCATTACCGTCGCTCCAGATCGGTGTCATGAGCACTTCAAGCCCGTTAAAGCTTTCCTGCCCTGTTAACGATACGGTCCCCTTTGCCACGCTCATCGCTGAAACGTAACGTGTGGTTGCGGGCGAGGGGATGCCATTGGTGCCTGCGTCGCAGCGCTCCACGCCACCATGATCCAGGGCGCAAAGTTCTATGGCGGTGCGGTAGGGGATAAACGTTTGCAGCATATCGGTGAGCGCCGCTTTTCGCAGGTAGTTCTGATAGGCCGGGACGCCAATCGCGCTCAGGATGGCAATAATGCCAATGACCACCATTAGCTCAATCAGGGTAAATCCTTGTTGTCTGTTCATGTCTGCTCCTTACGTTAAGTGGCGCTACTGTGGCAGTGCCAGCGCGCAGAAACGAGGGGCAAAAGCGTGAACGTGAAGGGGCTTTCAGGGAAATGATTCAGTGTTGCAGTGAAGGACAGCGTAATTGCGAGCGGTTTCGTATTTCCCCTCTCCGGGCGGAGAGGGGAGGACAAATTATTTGAAGCGCATCGAGAGGTCGAGGGCGCGTACATGCTTGGTCAGAGCGCCAACGGAGATGTAATCGACGCCGGTTTCAGCAAATTCGCGGATGGTGTCGAACGTCACGTTGCCGGACACCTCAAGCTGCGCCTGGCCGTTTGTGCGTTTGACCGCTTCACGCATCTGCTCCGTGTCGAAGTTATCGAGCATGATGATGTCAGCCCCCGCTTTAATGGCCTCGTCCAGCTCCTCCAGCGTTTCCACTTCCACTTCGACCGGCACATCCGGATGCAGCCAGAAGGCTTTTTCCACCGCCTGACGCACCGAGCCAGAGGCAATAATGTGGTTCTCTTTGATCAGGAAGGCATCGGATAGCCCCAGACGATGGTTAGCGCCGCCGCCGCAGAGCACCGCATATTTCAGCGCGGTACGCAGGCCCGGCAGTGTTTTACGGGTATCCAGCAGCTGGGTGCGGGTACCCGCCAGCAGGTCAACGTAGCGGCGTACTTCACTGGCGACACCAGAGAGCGTTTGCACAAAATTGAGTGCGGTGCGTTCGCCGGTCAGCAAGACGCGGGAAGGGCCGTCCAGCTCAAACAGTGGCTGATTCACCGTGACCGCATCACCGTCTTCAACATGCCATGTTACCTGCACGTCGTCGCCCGCCAGCTGGGTAAAGACCTCTTCAACCCAGCGTTTGCCGCAGAAAACTCCCGCTTCGCGGGTGATAATCACCGCGTGCGAGCGCGTCTCTTTTGGCAACAATTGGGCGGTAATATCGTTATCGGCGCTGACGTCGCCGCCGAGATCTTCTTTCAGGGCATGGGCAACGCTTGCCGGGATATCACTATTAATACGTTCCAGAAGCGCGTCACGTCGGTGGTCGGGGTTATAGCGGCGAGGCGGCATGATAAAACTCCAAATTGGTAACGAATCATAATATTGAAACATGCTACTCTGAACCGAGTAACAGCACCATAGATAAGGAGTTCCAGCATGTTGTTAGAAGACGGATGGCTGGTGGACGCGCGGCATGTACCGTCGCCGCACCACGACTGCCGCCCGGAGGATGAAAAGCCCACACTGCTGGTGGTTCACAATATTAGTCTCCCGCCGGGTGAGTTTGGCGGTCCGTGGATCGATGCGTTATTCACTGGAACGATAGATCCCGATGCCCACCCCTTCTTTGCTGAGATTGCGCATTTGCGCGTATCGGCGCACTGTCTGATCCGTCGTGATGGCGAAGTGGTGCAGTATGTTCCCTTTGATAAGCGTGCCTGGCATGCTGGCGTGTCGCTGTATCAGGGGCGCGAGCGCTGCAACGATTTCTCTATCGGGATTGAACTGGAAGGAACGGACACCACGCCTTACACCGATGCGCAGTATCAGAAGCTGGTTGCTGTGACGCAAACGTTAATCGCGCGCTATCCCGCAATAGCCGAAAATATTACAGGGCACAGTGACATCGCCCCTGAAAGAAAAACCGACCCCGGCCCGGCGTTCGACTGGTCCCGGTTTCACGCCATGCTTACCACGTCGTCAGATAAGGAGATAACATGACGTTGTTTACCATGCTGCTGGTTATGATCGCTGAACGCCTCTTTAAGCTCGGTGAGCACTGGCATCTGGATCATCGGCTGGAAGTGTTATTCCGCCGCATCCGACATTTTTCCATGCTGCGTACGCTGCTGATGACGGCCGGTGTGATGGCGATTACGTTTCTGCTCCTGCGCTCGCTTTATGGCCTCTTTTTCAACGTGCCGCTGCTGGTGGTGTGGATCCTGCTCGGCGTGTTGTGTATTGGCGCGGGCAAGGTGCGTTTGCACTATCACGCCTACCTTAAGGCCGCCTCCCGGGATGATGCCCACGCGCGCGGCGCGATGGCGAGCGAGCTGACGATGATCCACGGCGTACCGCCGGACTGCGATGAACGCGAGTTCCTGCGCGAGCTGCAAAACGCGCTGCTGTGGATCAACTTCCGCTACTACCTGGCGCCGCTGTTCTGGTTTGTGGTGGGCGGCCCGTGGGGACCGGTACTGTTGATGGGCTATGCGTTCCTCCGCGCCTGGCAGACATGGCTTGCCCGCTACCTGACGCCGCATGAACGTCTACAGTCCGGCATTGATGCCATCCTGCATGTGCTCGACTGGCTTCCGGTGCGTCTGGTAGGCGTTGTTTATGCTCTTATCGGCCACGGTGAAAAAGCGTTGCCCGCGTGGTTTGCTTCTCTCGCAGACCGCCATACCGCGCAGTATCAGGTGTTGAGCCGACTGGCACAATTCTCGCTGGCGCGTGAGCCGCACACGGACAAAGTCGAAACGCCAAAAGCTGCCGTCTCGATGGCGAAGAAAACGTCGTTTGTGGTGGTGGTCATTGTGGCGCTACTGACGATTTACGGCACGCTGGTCTGAACCAGCGCGCCGAAGCCGTTACAGCGTATCCGCAGGCGGGATGCCGAAGTCAGGCATCCCGTTTTCGTCCCAGCGGACGAGCTTCATGCGAGTGTGGCGATTCGGATCGTAAAGCGGATCGCCCTCTATTTCAGAGTAGTTTCGCGCGTGGTAGACCAGCACATCGTCGCCGTCCGGCGTCTGCGTGAAGCTGTTATGGCCAGGCCCGTACTGACGGTTTTCGTAGCTGGTGACGAACACCGGGCGCGGGGATTTATGCCAGTTTGCCGGGTTTTGCGGATCGGCGCTTATCTCTGTCCACAGTAGCCCCATGCAGTAGTTTTCGTCGGTGGCGCTGGCGGAGTAGCTGATAAAAAGCTTATCGCCATGGAACAGCACCGCCGGGCCTTCGTTGACCCAGAACCCGCGACACTCCCAGTCATATTCTGGTTTACTGAGCATCACCGGCTCGCCTTTCAGCGTCCACGGATTTTCCATTTCACACAGGTAAAGATTGGAGTTACCGGAAATGTCCGGGGCTTTTTGCGCCCAAAGATACCAGCGTTTACCCTGATGAACAAAGGTGGTGGCATCCAGCGCGAAGGTGTCAAACGGGGTTTTGATTTGCCCTTTTTCCACCCACGTACCGGTGAGCGGATCGCGATCTGCGCATTCAATGGCGAACATGCGATGCTGGAACATCCCGAGCTGATCAAGCGCCTGGGTATGCGTGGCGGCAAAATAGATGTACCACTTGCCGTCAATGTGGTGCAGCTCCGGCGCCCAAATCAGCTTACTCATCGGGCCGGTCTCGGGCTTGCGCCAGACAACCACCTCTTTAGCGTCGCGTAAACCTTCCAGCGAGTCCGCGCGGCGGATCGCCAGCCGGTCATACTCCGGCACGGAGGCAATAAAATAGTATTGTCCTTCGTGGCGCAGGATATACGGGTCGGCGCGTTGTTCAATAAACGGGTTGGGCCAGGTTTGCATTCGGCTTTCCTTATTTTGTCTCGACGGCTTTGAGTTCCTGATAATCGTTCAGCTCGCGATAGTTGGTACGACGCTTTTCCAGATCGGACTGGATCATCTTCATGGTTTCGCGATCCACCTTCAGCAGACGTACTACGCCCGCGGTAATCAAGTATCCAATGCCAGGAATGACGGTAAAGAGCAGCACGATCCCGTTGATGGCGTCCGCGCTCTGCGCTTTTGCGCCTGCGTCATAACCGTACCAGGAGAGCAGGAAGCCCACCATCGCCCCGGCAATCGCCAGACCCAGCTTCAGGAAGAAGATGTTGCCGGAGAAGCTGATCCCGGTGATGCGTTTCCCGGTTTTCCACTCGCCGTAGTCATCCACGTCGGCCATCAGGGACCAGTGCAGCGGGGAAGGGATCTGGTGCAGGATATTAAGCAGGAAATAGAGCACCACAATGGTGACGGTGGCTTTCGGGTCGAAGAAGTAAAAAGCGGTAGAAAAAATGGCCAGCACGATGTTGGTCCAGAAGAAGACCTTCAGCTTACACCAGCGGTCGGTCAGCACTTTCGCCAGCATACTGCCGAACATCATGCCGACAACGCCCAGGCTGATAAACAGCGTGGCGAAATGGGTGCTTTGCCCCATTACCCAGGTCACGTAATACATGGTGGCCGCCATGCGGATAAAGCCCGGACAGACGTTGCACAGCGTTAACAGCAGAATACGCACCCACTGGTCGTTCTTCCACACGTCCTTCAGGTCGTTTTTCAGTTCGTCGTGGGTTTGCACCGCCGGACGCACGCGCTCACGCACCGTGGCGAAGCAGAACAGGAACATGCAGGTACCAATCAGTGCCAGCACGGTCATCGCCATCTGGTAGCCTTTGGCTTTGTTGTCCCCACCGAACCAGTCGGCCATCGGCAGGAGCGTTAGCGACAGCAGCAGCGTGGCGATACCAACCATAACAAACCGATAGGACTGGCAGGCAACGCGCTCTTTCGGGTCGTTGGTGATCACGCCGCCGAGCGAGCAGTACGGAATGTTGATGGCAGTATAGGTGAGCGACAGCAGGAAGTAGGTGACAAACGCATAGATAACTTTGCTGTTATAGCTCCACTCCGGCGTGGTGAACATCAGAATGCTGAACAGCGCATAGGGGAAGGCAATCCACAGCAGCCATGGACGAAACCGGCCATATTTGCTGCGGGTCCGGTCGGCAATCGCGCCCATGATTGGGTCCGTTACGGCATCAATGACGCGTACGGACAGGAGCAAAACGCCAACCAGTGCAGGAGCCAGACCAAAAATATCCGTATAAAAATAGTTAACAAATAACATGATGGCGCCAAAGATAATGTTGCATCCGGCGTCACCCATGCCATAGCCGATCTTTTCTTTTACTGACAGTTTGTTGTTATTCATCGACAGCTCTCCGGGTTTCGGTATGGAGAGAATTATTCGCTGGCAAACGAATATATGCGTTGCAATATAAAGGCGGTGATATGGAGGATTTTGCTGTCGGCACGAATTTGTGAGGAAGGTAACAAGATGCTGTACCCGCAACCGCGAGTACAGCGAGAAAACACTTAGTGCGCTTTCACCGTTTTGGCATTTTTCTGTTTCACCATATAGCCCACGCCGAGGATCGCAATCCAGACCGGGATCAGGTATACGGAAATCGCCATGCCCGGGGTGATGAGCATGATGACCAGCACAGCTGCCATGAACAGCAGGCAAATCCAGTTCCCCAGCGGATAGAGCAGGGCAGGGAAGCGGGTGGTTACGCCCTGCTGGTGCTTGGCGCGGCGGAACTTGATGTGCGCGAGGCTAATCATCGCCCAGTTGATCACCAGCGCGGAAACCACCAGCGCCATCAGCAGGCCGAAGGCAGATTCAGGCGCCAGATAGTTAATCAGTACACACAGCGCCGTCACGACTGCCGACACGATGATGGTATTAACCGGTACGCCACGTTTATCAACGGTAAGCAGCGCTTTCGGTGCGTTGCCCTGCTGCGCCAGGCCGAACAGCATACGGCTGTTGCAGTAAACGCAGCTGTTATAAACGGAGAGCGCGGCGGTCAGCACCACGACGTTGAGCGCGTTCGCCACGAAGGTATCGCCCAGCTCGTGGAAGATGAGCACAAACGGGCTGGTATCCGCCGTGACGCGCGTCCATGGCAGCAGGGAGAGCAGGACTGCCAGGGAGCCTACATAGAAGATCAGAATACGGTAGATAACCTGGTTAGTGGCTTTCGGGATGCTCTGCTCCGGGTTATCGGCTTCTGCGGCGGTGATGCCCACCAGCTCCAGACCGCCGAATGAGAACATGATGATCGCCATCATCATCACCAGGCCGGTCATGCCGTGCGGCAGGAAGCCGCCCTGTTCCCAGAGGTTGCGTACGGTTGCCTGCGGGCCGCCGTTTCCGCTGAACAGCAGCCAGCCGCCGAAGATGATCATCGCCACAACGGCAATCACTTTGATGATGGCAAACCAGAATTCCATCTCACCAAACACTTTTACGTTGGTCAGGTTAATGGCGTTGATAATAACGAAGAAGGCCGCCGCCGACGCCCAGGTGGGGAGCTCGGGATACCAGAACTGGATGTATTTCCCGACGGCGGTCAGTTCAGCCATGGCAACCAGGACGTACAGCACCCAGTAGTTCCAGCCGGAGGCGAAGCCCGCGAAGCTGCCCCAGTATTTATAGGCGAAGTGGCTGAAGGAGCCTGCGACCGGCTCCTCAACGACCATTTCACCAAGCTGGCGCATGATCAGAAACGCAATGAAACCCGCAATCGCGTAACCCAGAATAATGCCCGGACCGGCCGACTGGATAACCGATGCACTGCCCAGAAACAGGCCAGTACCAATAGCACCGCCCAGGGCGATGAGCTGAATATGGCGGTTTTTAAGGCCGCGCTTTAGCTGATCGCCATGCTGTTGAGCTTCCATTTGAAACCTCGTGTGTGGTTGTTATGTTCACGCTGTGCGTGTGTAATTATGAAAGTCCATATTCTGTATTTATTTCTTTACGGTTAACGATACCGAAAAAAGCGGAGATGGCTTCCGTTAGCGCCAGAATAGTGATAAGTGCCAGCGAATGCACCTGCTTTATGAAGGGATGATGACGAGTTGAATAAAAAGAAACCAATTGTAAATCGGTACGTTAACCCCTCATACCACAACCTATAGAATAGAAATGCGTCAGAAGAGGGTGAATTTTCATTTTTTGCCCTGTTGAATCGCTTCAGATTGCAAAAACCCTCGTTTCATTATGGTTAAAACTGCCTCTTTGGTAGTAACCATTTCATTTGTGCAAAGTTACATTCCTGAAACGTTAGTTCTGTAAGGTTGTTAAAATGTGCCGGGTTTACTGATTTCAATCAAAACCAATATGGACAGAAGGTGAATACTTTGTTACTTTAGCGATACGAACATGAAATTGGTAAGACCAATTGACTCCGGGCAAAAAGGCGTAAGACAGGGAATATGGCCTACAGCAAAATTCGCCAACCAAAACTTTCCGATGTGATTGAGCAGCAGCTGGAGTTTTTAATTCTCGAAGGGACACTGCGCCCGGGCGAGAAACTCCCGCCAGAACGCGAGCTGGCAAAACAGTTCGACGTTTCACGTCCCTCTCTGCGTGAGGCGATTCAACGTCTCGAAGCAAAGGGCCTGTTGCTCCGTCGCCAGGGTGGCGGAACCTTTGTGCAAAACAGCCTGTGGCAGAGCTTCAGCGACCCGCTGGTAGAACTTCTCTCTGACCACCCAGAATCCCAGTTTGATCTGCTTGAGACCCGTCACGCGCTGGAAGGTATCGCGGCCTATTACGCCGCACTTCGCAGCACTGATGAAGACCGCGTGCGTATTCGCGAGCTGCATCAGGCCATTGAACGGGCACAGCAGTCCGGCGATTTAGACGCCGAGTCCAGCGCCGTTGTCCAGTATCAAATCGCCGTCACCGAAGCAGCACACAACGTGGTGCTCCTCCATCTGCTACGCTGCATGGAGCCGATGCTGGCCCAGAACGTTCGTCAGAATTTTGAATTGTTGTATGCCCGTCGGGAGATGCTCCCGCTGGTAAGCAACCATCGCACCCGAGTATTCGAGGCGATAATGGCCGGGGAACCGGAGCAGGCGCGCGAAGCGTCGCACCGCCATCTGGCTTTCATTGAGGAAATCTTGCTGGACCGCAGCCGTGAACAATCGCGTCGCGAACGTTCATTACGCCGCATACAGCAACGAAAGGATTAAGCGCCAGGTACTTTTAGAGCGCGGCAACTAAACGCAGAACCTGTCTTATTGTGTTTTCTGGCGAAAATACAATGGGACAGGTTCCAGACAAATCAACGTATTAGATAGATAAGGAATACCCCCATGTCAGAACGTCTCCAAAATGACGTGGATCCGATCGAAACTCGCGACTGGCTACAGGCGATCGAATCGGTCATCCGTGAAGAAGGTGTTGAGCGCGCTCAGTATCTGATTGATCAGCTGCTTTCAGAAGCACGCAAAGGCGGCGTGAAAGTGGCTTCAGGTGCAGGGGCTAGCAACTACGTAAACACGATTGCCGTCGAAGACGAACCGGAATACCCGGGCAATCTGGATCTGGAACGCCGTATCCGTTCTGCAATCCGCTGGAACGCCATCATGACCGTTCTGCGCGCATCCAAGAAAGACCTGGAGCTGGGTGGCCACATGGCGTCCTTCCAGTCTTCTGCGACCATTTACGAAGTGTGCTTCAACCACTTCTTCCGTGCAGCGAACGAGAAAGATGGCGGCGATCTGGTGTACTTCCAGGGCCACATCTCTCCGGGCATCTATGCACGCGCCTTCCTGGAAGGTCGTCTGACTGAAGAGCAGATGAACAACTTCCGTCAGGAAGTTCACGGTAAGGGCCTGTCTTCTTACCCGCACCCTAAACTGATGCCTGAGTTCTGGCAGTTCCCGACCGTATCTATGGGTCTGGGTCCAATCGGTGCGATCTACCAGGCTAAATTCCTGAAGTACCTGGAACACCGTGGTCTGAAAGACACCTCTGAGCAGACCGTTTACGCCTTCCTGGGCGACGGTGAGATGGATGAGCCAGAATCTAAAGGCGCGATCACCATCGCGACCCGTGAGAAGCTGGACAACCTGTGCTTCGTCATCAACTGTAACCTGCAACGTCTGGATGGTCCGGTAACCGGTAACGGCAAGATCATCAACGAGCTGGAAGGCATCTTCGCAGGTGCAGGCTGGAACGTGATCAAAGTGATGTGGGGCGGTCGTTGGGATGAGCTGCTGCGTAAAGACACCAGCGGTAAACTGATCCAGCTGATGAACGAAACCGTTGACGGCGACTACCAGACCTTCAAATCCAAAGACGGTGCCTACGTACGTGAGCACTTCTTCGGCAAATATCCTGAAACCGCAGCCCTGGTTGCAGACTGGACTGATGAGCAGATCTGGGCGCTGAACCGCGGTGGTCACGATCCGAAGAAAGTTTACGCTGCACTGAAAAAAGCGCGTGAAACCAAAGGTAAAGCGACTGTGATCCTGGCCCACACCATCAAAGGTTACGGCATGGGTGATACCGCAGAAGGTAAAAACATCGCTCACCAGGTTAAGAAAATGAACATGGACGGCGTGCGTTATATCCGCGACCGTTTCAACGTTCCAGTGACCGATGAGCAGGTCGAAAACCTGTCTTACATCACCTTCCCGGAAGGGTCTGAAGAGCACAAGTACCTGCACGAACGTCGTCAGGCACTGAAAGGCTACCTGCCTGCTCGTCAGCCTAACTTCACCGAGAAGCTGGAACTGCCAGCGCTGGAAGACTTCTCTCAGCTGCTGGAAGAGCAGAACAAAGAGATCTCTACCACCATCGCTTTCGTTCGTGCCCTGAACGTGATGCTGAAGAACAAGTCGATCAAAGATCGTCTGGTTCCAATCATTGCCGACGAAGCGCGTACTTTCGGTATGGAAGGTCTGTTCCGTCAGATCGGTATCTACAGCCCGAACGGCCAGCAGTACACCCCGCAGGACCGTGAGCAGGTTGCATACTACAAAGAAGACGAGAAAGGTCAGATCCTTCAGGAAGGTATCAACGAACTGGGTGCAGGCGCATCCTGGCTGGCTGCTGCGACCTCTTACAGCACCAACAACCTGCCGATGATCCCGTTCTACATTTACTACTCCATGTTCGGGTTCCAGCGTATCGGTGACCTGTGCTGGCAGGCAGGCGACCAGCAGGCTCGCGGCTTCCTGATCGGTGGTACTTCTGGTCGTACGACCCTGAACGGTGAAGGTCTCCAGCACGAAGATGGCCACAGCCACATTCAGTCTCTGACTATCCCGAACTGTATCTCTTACGACCCGTCTTACGCGTACGAAGTGGCAGTCATCATGCATGACGGCTTGCAGCGCATGTACGGTGAAGCGCAAGAGAACATTTACTATTACATCACCACACTGAACGAAAACTACCACATGCCGGCAATGCCAGCAGGTGCCGAGGAAGGTATCCGTAAAGGTATCTACAAACTCGAAACCATTGAAGGTAGCAAAGGTAAAGTTCAGCTGCTGGGCTCCGGTTCTATCCTGCGTCACGTTCGTGAAGCAGCGCAGATCCTGGCGAAAGACTACGGTGTGGGTTCCGACGTGTACTCTGTGACTTCCTTCACTGAACTGGCGCGTGATGGCCAGGATTGTGAGCGCTGGAACATGCTGCACCCAATGGAAACCCCACGCGTTCCGTACATCGCTCAGGTGATGAACGACGCGCCAGCGGTGGCGTCTACTGACTATATGAAACTGTTCGCAGAGCAGGTTCGTACTTACGTTCCAGCTGATGATTATCGCGTACTGGGTACTGACGGCTTCGGTCGTTCTGACAGCCGCGAAAACCTGCGTCACCACTTCGAAGTTGATGCTTCCTACGTGGTTGTAGCAGCACTGGGCGAACTGGCTAAACGTGGCGAAATCGATAAGAAAGTGGTTGCGGACGCAATTACCAAATTCAACATCGATGCAGATAAAGTTAACCCGCGTCTGGCGTAAGAGGTAAAAGAATAATGGCTATCGAAATCAATGTACCGGACATCGGGGCTGATGAAGTTGAAATCACCGAGATCCTGGTCAAAGTGGGCGACAAAGTTGAAGCTGAACAGTCGCTGATCACCGTAGAAGGCGACAAAGCCTCTATGGAAGTCCCGTCTCCTCAGGCTGGCATCGTTAAAGAGATCAAAGTCTCTGTTGGCGATAAAACCGAGACTGGCAAACTGATCATGATTTTCGATTCCGCCGACGGTGCAGCAGCTGCTGCACCTGCGCAGGAAGAGAAGAAAGAAGCCGCTCCGGCCGCCGCTGCTCCAGCCGCTGCCGCGGCAGCGAAAGAAGTGAACGTGCCTGACATCGGCGGTGACGAAGTAGAAGTCACTGAAATCCTGGTGAAAGTGGGCGACACCGTTGCGGCTGAGCAGTCACTGATCACCGTAGAAGGCGACAAAGCTTCTATGGAAGTGCCAGCGCCGTTCGCGGGTACCGTTAAAGAGATCAAAATCAACACCGGTGACAAAGTGTCCACCGGGTCGCTTATCATGATCTTCGAAGTGGCGGGCGCTGAAGGCGCTGCGGCTCCAGCGAAAGCGGAAGCTGCTCCGGCACAGGCTGCTGCACCAGCAGCGGCTGGCGGCGCGAAAGACGTTAACGTACCGGACATCGGCGGTGACGAAGTTGAAGTGACCGAAGTGATGGTGAAAGTGGGCGACAAAGTTGCCGCTGAACAGTCACTGATCACCGTAGAAGGCGACAAAGCTTCTATGGAAGTGCCAGCGCCGTTCGCGGGTACTGTTAAAGAGATCAAAATCAGCACCGGCGACAAAGTGTCTACCGGCTCTCTGATCATGGTCTTCGAAGTGGAAGGCGCGGCACCTGCCGCCGCTCCAGCTGCCGCGGCTGCTCCGGCACCGGCTGCTGCACCGGCTCAGGCTGCTAAACCAGCGGCTGCCCCTGCTGCGAAAGCAGAAAAATCAGAGTTCGCTGAAAACGACGCTTACGTCCACGCTACCCCGCTGATTCGCCGCCTGGCGCGCGAATTCGGTGTGAACCTGGCGAAAGTGAAGGGTACAGGCCGTAAAGGTCGCATCCTGCGTGAAGACGTTCAGGCTTACGTGAAAGACGCGGTGAAACGCGCCGAAGCTGCACCTGCGGCAGCCGCTGGCGGCGGTATCCCGGGCATGCTGCCATGGCCGAAAGTGGACTTCAGCAAGTTCGGTGAAATCGAAGAAGTGGAGCTGGGCCGTATCCAGAAAATCTCTGGTGCGAACCTGAGCCGTAACTGGGTGATGATCCCGCACGTTACCCACTTCGACAAAACCGATATCACTGATCTGGAAGCGTTCCGTAAGCAGCAGAACGCCGAAGCTGAGAAGCGTAAGCTGGACGTGAAATTCACCCCAGTGGTCTTCATCATGAAAGCGGTTGCCGCTGCCCTTGAGCAGATGCCACGCTTCAACAGCTCCCTGTCCGAAGATGGCCAGAAGCTGACGCTGAAGAAATACATCAACATCGGTGTTGCGGTTGATACGCCAAATGGTCTGGTTGTTCCGGTCTTCAAAGACGTGAACAAGAAGAGCATTACCGAGCTGTCCCGTGAACTGACCACCATCTCCAAAAAAGCGCGTGATGGTAAGCTGACTGCCGGCGAAATGCAGGGCGGCTGCTTCACTATCTCCAGCATCGGCGGCCTGGGTACCACCCACTTCGCGCCGATTGTGAACGCGCCGGAAGTGGCTATCCTCGGTGTGTCCAAGTCCGCGATGGAGCCGGTGTGGAATGGCAAAGAGTTCGTGCCGCGTCTGATGATGCCAATCTCTCTGTCCTTCGACCACCGCGTGATCGACGGGGCTGATGGTGCGCGTTTCATCACCATCATCAACAACATGCTGAGCGACATTCGCCGCCTGGTGATGTAATCGAAAAGCCGGCCAGTCGGCCGGCTTTTTTCTGATAATCTCATGGGGTTTTTGAGGTTATTGGTGAAAGCGATAATTCGTGAGCCGTTTGTTGTTTCAAAATTGTTAACAATTTTGTAAAATACGGGCGGATAGAACGACCCGGTGGACGACGGGTATACATTAAGAGGTCATGATGAGCACAGAAATCAAAACTCAGGTCGTAGTACTTGGGGCAGGCCCGGCAGGTTACTCCGCAGCATTTCGCGCCGCGGATTTAGGTCTGGAAACCGTCATCGTAGAACGTTACAACACCCTCGGCGGTGTTTGTCTGAACGTCGGCTGTATCCCTTCTAAAGCGCTGCTGCACGTAGCGAAAGTTATCGAAGAAGCCAAAGCGCTGGCTGAACACGGTATCGTCTTCGGCGAGCCGAAAACCGATATCGACAAAATTCGTACCTGGAAAGAGAAAGTTATCACTCAACTGACCGGCGGTCTGGCGGGTATGGCCAAAGGCCGTAAAGTGAAAGTGGTAAACGGTCTGGGTAAATTCACCGGTGCGAACACCCTGGAAGTGGAAGGCGAAAACGGCAAAACCGTGATCAACTTCGACAACGCGATCATCGCGGCAGGCTCTCGCCCAATCGAACTGCCATTCATTCCGCATGAAGATCCACGCGTGTGGGATTCCACCGATGCGCTGGAGCTGAAAACCGTTCCTGAGCGTCTGCTGGTTATGGGCGGCGGCATCATCGGTCTGGAAATGGGGACCGTGTACCATGCGCTGGGTTCAAAGATCGACGTGGTTGAAATGTTCGACCAGGTTATCCCGGCTGCCGACAAAGACATCGTTAAAGTCTTCACCAAACGTATCAGCAAGAAATTCAACCTGATGCTGGAAACCAAAGTGACTGCCGTTGAAGCGAAAGAAGACGGTATTTACGTTTCCATGGAAGGCAAAAAAGCTCCATCTGAACCACAGCGTTACGACGCCGTGCTGGTGGCTATCGGCCGTGTGCCGAACGGTAAAAACCTCGACGCGGGCAAAGCTGGCGTGGAAGTGGACGACCGTGGCTTCATCCGCGTTGACAAGCAGCTGCGCACCAACGTGCCGCACATCTTTGCTATCGGCGATATCGTCGGTCAGCCAATGCTGGCGCACAAAGGTGTTCACGAAGGTCACGTTGCCGCTGAAGTTATCGCTGGCATGAAGCATTACTTCGATCCGAAAGTGATCCCATCTATCGCCTACACCGAGCCAGAAGTGGCATGGGTCGGTCTGACCGAGAAAGAAGCGAAAGAGAAAGGCATCAGCTACGAAACCGCCACCTTCCCGTGGGCTGCTTCTGGCCGTGCTATCGCGTCCGACTGCGCAGACGGTATGACCAAACTGATCTTCGACAAAGAGACTCACCGTGTGATCGGTGGTGCGATTGTCGGTACCAACGGCGGCGAGCTGCTGGGTGAAATCGGTCTGGCTATCGAAATGGGCTGTGACGCGGAAGACATCGCGCTGACCATCCACGCTCACCCGACTCTGCACGAGTCCGTTGGCCTGGCGGCAGAAGTGTTTGAAGGTAGCATCACCGACCTGCCAAACGCGAAAGCGAAGAAGAAGTAAGTTTCTTCTTGATTGCGAAACGCCTCCGATGGAGGCGTTTTTTTTGGCTGTAATTCCAAATTGCTAACTGTTAATGTTAATAAGAAAACCAATCAATTATTTATATGCTAATTGGCGAGTGTATTTATAGTTCAAATTATTCCAATTCTTTTTTAAAAGCGATTATATGTTTCCAATATTTTTATTGTTTTTGATAGTGGGTTAGTTAATTTGACTTAAATTATAAAGGGTGTATTACTGTTCGGATGATTACTTTACTCCAGAAAGGGTATTATTATGAAAAGTAATGAATTAACATCTGATATTCGTGATTTAAAAGTAATGGGGGCCAGAACTCAATCAGGAAGTTGCTGGGCAAGTGCGACGCATAAACTCGTTGCCCTGGATAAAGAAACGCTGCAACCGGTGAGCGTTGACTGGTGGTATGAAGATGAGACCACATCTCGCTTTACCGGCCCCGTTTTTACTGACACTCGTCCAGATGTACGCTTGCTGGCAAATTCCGATGTTTATCGACTGGGTGACGTCATTAATATCAGTAATTTTGGTGGTTCGGGTTCCGCATTAGCGGTCATTAAAAATGACGGTACTGTTGAAGCGTGGGGAATGCCCCAAAATGGTGGTACATCACCAACAAGCGATCGAAATCATAACGTCAGAGCCGTTTACGGTGGCTGGGATGTGTCTGCTGCGGTTAATGCCAATGGTCAGGTATTTACCTGGTCCGTCGATGATGATAACCCTTTACCGGATAACGTGGCGGCGTTGGATGATATTGTAGATATTAAAGTGGCCCAATATTTTACAGATCAGGGTAATTATACCTATCTGGTATTGCGGGCTAATAACCAGGTAGTGCAGTGGACAGATGGTGCTTCGCATAATGATTTTCCAGCAGACATTGCCGAGCGTAAAGACTTCATTGCCATCCAGACTACAGAATATGCCTTTGCGGGAATTACCCAAAATGGCCATGTTATTACCTGGGGGGATGCAGCCTATGGTGGTGAGTTGCCGGTACATCTAAAAGAAGTGAATGATGTGATCACCCTTTATAGCAACGTTGGTGCATTTGTCGCACTCAGAGCTTCAGGCAGTATTTTTTCATGGGGAAGTATCCGGTATGGTGCTGTCATTCCGGATAACATCGCCAGTCTGACGGATATTGTTTCCGTACATTGTACCAGTTCGACTTTTATTGCCTTGAGACAGAACGGCAGCGTCGTGTTTTGGGGGCAGGATTATTCTCTGGTCGAGCTTCCGGAGGAGATTGCCAGTCTGACGAATATTATAGATGTCCAGGGGGCAGCTAATAGTAGTTATGCTTTTTTAACTTCTGAAGGAAAAGTGTACTGCTGGGGATCTGCTACACATTATGAAAAAAAGATGCCTGCGGATTTGTCCGATGTGGTTTCTCTGTCCGCTGGATGGGGGGCTTTTGCCGCGCTTCGCCGTGATGGTTCCGTAGTGGCTTGGGGGCATCCTGGGGAGGGCGGTGACACCACGCCTGTTGCAAACGAGCTTTATGATATTCGTGCTATCTATGCCTGCGGCTATCGTTTTTGCGCTCTGCGCAACGATGATCGTCTCTTTGAATGGGGCGAAGAGGCCAGAACAGATATCACAAAGATGCCAGCAGATTTGCAGGGGAATGTTACCTATAGCTTTGTTAAATAATTCATCTGTACTTGCCTGAAAGCATAGACGAAATAAGACTCTTCAGCTCTGTAAACGCCTCTTTGGAGGCGTTTTCCTCACACTCTCGCCCCTGCTGGCGAAGTGCAATCATACTATCAAGGCGCAACGGGTTGCCAGGATGTATCGGGTCTGTACATGGTCAATGCCTGGGCTTTCCTGGCTGACTCACCGCCGAGATTGCTCTGGTACACTTTGTCATCCTGATTGATCATAAAACTCATCACTCCTGACAGGCCGTAACTAACCGGCCAGGCCACCATCGCAAAGCCGTTATTATCCGGCAGGATGCGGAAGCGATAGCCGTGGTATCCCGCACCTGGCTCTTTCGGACTGAACGCCGGGCCAAGCGGACTTGGCGCTTCGCCAGGCGAAACGGGCCAGTACAGCCCGTCCTTTTTCCCTTCAGAACTGACTATCTTCTGCGCGTATGTCTGGTTCATCGCAAAGTAGCTCTGCTGAGCAACCATGTAGGCATGCAGGGCTTCAATGGCGGCGAGTTCGTTACGCCCAATTTCGCGGGTGAGGATCTCCTCGGCCCCTTCTTTGATGTCAAACTGCCAGCCGGAGGCGGTTTTGATTACCGGAATGGGAAGCTGCCAGCCGCTGTCTCCGACCACAAGATGCGCCGTATCCCCTTCGACGACGGTGTTATGACGCACTTTCCAGTCGCGCAGGAAGCGATCGACCGCATCAGGATCAACGCCTTCGGGCGGCATAAAATCGCGCCAGTTTTCACCGAGCAGGTTGTTCATGGCACTTTCGTTTTGCTCGCTGATGGCGCTTGCCAGCGCACTGGTCGCCTGTTCTGGCGAACTGAACGATTGCTGTGCCATGACGGTCGCCGAGACCATGAACAACACCATTCCACTGAGTAATTGACGTTTCATGTCGGCTCCCTTAACGATGACGGAATTCATGGCGTTCAGCGCGTTCGCCAGTGAGCTGGCGCGGCTGATGTTGACGAGTAGCGAGCTGCCGGCTTTGCGCCCCGCGCTGCTGCTGCGCCTGCCAGTTCGCGGAGCGGCTGTCGTTGCCGCTCAGGGCATTGGCCCGATGCAGCCTGGCTGGCTGCTGTACCGTCTGTGAAACCCGCTTCTCCTGTCTGTGTACGGCAGTCTGTTGATGTTCACGCTGCGGCGTACTCGCGCGTTTTACGGTCTGCGGCCTGGTGTCATACCCACGGTAATTATTGCGCTGCGAAATCTGCTTCAGCTGTTGCGTTGAGGCCAGACGCTGAGCATCCCGCGAGCCTGTGTGCGGGAGAGTTTTCCCCGTTGATTTCTCCATCTGGCTGAGCGCGGCCTGGCGCTGGCTGTCGCGATTAACCGGCTTTTGCTGCGTTGCGCTCAGGCCGGTGGCGGTATTTGTGGAGTGGAAACGGTTAGCCAGCTGGTTATTCGGGTATGGAACGCCCTCACGATAGGCCGGATTGTGCTGCCAGGTGCGATTGATATCGGTGAGATGCTGCCCGCTGATTCTGTTGAAGTTATCAACGTTAATATTGATGTTGTTGTCACCGTTGTGGTTATAGCCGCCGCGATTATCCCAGTCATCATGGTGATGATCCCAGTCATCGTCATCATCCCAGTCGATATTGCTGAAGATGGCGTAGGTTGTTGCGACCCCGAGGCTGAAACCTAAACCTTTGACCAGGCTGTCGGTGAATTGCTCGCCGGGGGAGGGCGGCAGATACACTGGGGGGTAAGTGGTGTTGGGCCATGTACCGTAAACCGTATTCGGGTTATAGGTGGGAACGTAAACCACCTGCGGATCGGCGGATTCAATCTTAATGACCGTCGGATTGCTGGTAGTTTCCGATGCCGTTGTTGATGTTGTTTTTGCCGGTGCGGGCTTCGTTACGGTGGTCACCGTCTGCTGCGGGGTGGATTGCAGCGCACCGGTTTGTTGTGCCAGCAGGCGCAAGCGTTGCACCGAATCCATCACGTCCTTCGGCTGTGCGAGAAACGCATCGCCCAGATTTTGTACCCACGGCGGGTTTTCACCCATCAGCGACATCAGCTGAGGGAACGCGACCAGCGATTTTACGCTGGGATCCCAGGGCTGGCTGGCAACGGTCTGAATCGCAGCGTCTCCTTCCATTTTAGGGTTGTCTTTGGACCACTGTGCTGCCTGGATAACGTTAGACGGATAGGTGGACGCCATTAAGATCTGCGACAGCAGGGCATCCGGGTAGAGCGTGATGGGAGCAACCCACTGATCGATTTGCGCCGCAGTATAAGTTGGCGTGACGACTGGGGCGGGCTGTGCCGCAGAAGGCGTAGCCGGTTGTTGTGCAATAGGGGCCGGTGCAACGGGCTCCGTTGCACGGCTTTTGACAAACATCACGCCAGAGGCGGCAAACAGCCCGGCACTGCACAGAAGGACAAGCAAATGTGGCTTAAAGGGCAACTTCATAAAATGACTCCAACGAGACAAGCGCTGTGCCGTGAGGCGTTACGGTTGGCGTGAGTATCAATCACCCGTCTTTTACTGTTTTGACTTTTATTGGGAAGCGTCTGGTACGTCCGGATAAAGAGTGTGTGCATTTATTACACAATTATATGCGATGCGGTAAAAACCGCTGGGGATTCAGAAGGCCGCTCTTGCGAGCGGCCAGCAGCGAGTTGCCGAGGTTAACAACAAACAGCACCGTGATGTCGGATATGTTCCAGCCACCGTGCAGCGCGGTTAGCAGTAAACCGGTCACAACGATCAGCGCAGTGATTCGCATCTCCATTGCGTGCGTTCCTGTACAGGCTACGCGGGTTCATTCTTCACCGGGAAAGGCAGAACCAGGCAAGTTGGTGTTGCCGCGTAGGTTACGGAACTGCTCCCGGGCCCGGTGACTGGTTGCTACACCAGCGAAGCAGGCCGCGGAGAAGAATAGTCAATTCAATGGTTCTGAAGAAGGCAAAAAATGCAATTACATGGGCTTTCATACGGAATGGGAAGGCGCTACGCAAAAGCGTGATAGTGGCTTGCAAGCTAACTGGCGGTGATGCACAATATTTCACGTTGGTGTTGCCGCAAATCTGCCAACCCGGTGTGCTACCACCGCAAGGCAACAAATAAACCGCTATCAGGCGGTTTTTTTGTCCCTGAAATTCGTCTCGTTTCCCCGCTACACCATGCTTAACGATTCAGCAAATTTTTTAATGTTGCTTTTTTGTAAACAGATTAACACTGTGCAGAAATCCTGCTATGCTGCCCGACGCGGTATCGGGCATTTACCCTACAAACTGCTGTCTCACAGGAGCGTGAAGAGAACGCCCGCCGCATATGACAATGAGAGCGAGGAGAACCGTCGTGCTAGAAGAATACCGTAAGCACGTAGCAGAACGTGCCGCCGAGGGAATTGTACCCAAACCTTTAGATGCAACCCAAATGGCCGCGCTCGTCGAGCTGCTGAAGAACCCGCCTGAGGGCGAAGAAGAATTCCTGTTAGATCTGTTGATCAACCGCGTACCGCCTGGCGTAGATGAAGCTGCCTACGTAAAAGCCGGATTCCTTGCTGCTATCGCCAAAGGCGAAGCCACCTCCCCACTGGTTACTCCTGAAAAAGCCATTGAACTGCTCGGCACCATGCAGGGTGGTTACAACATTCATCCGCTGATTGACGCGCTGGATAACGACAAGCTGGCACCGATTGCCGCTAAAGCGCTCTCTTCCACGCTGCTGATGTTCGATAACTTCTATGATGTAGAAGAAAAAGCCAAAGCGGGCAACGTATACGCGAAGCAGGTGATGCAGTCCTGGGCTGATGCTGAATGGTTCCTGAACCGCCCGGCGCTGGCGGAAAAAATCACCGTGACCGTCTTTAAGGTGACCGGTGAAACCAACACCGACGACCTCTCTCCGGCACCGGATGCGTGGTCTCGCCCGGATATCCCTCTGCACGCCCTGGCGATGCTGAAAAACGCCCGTGAAGGCATTGAGCCGGATCAGCCGGGCAGCGTTGGCCCGATCAAACAGATCGAAGCCCTGCAACAAAAAGGCTTCCCGCTGGCTTACGTAGGTGACGTTGTCGGTACTGGCTCTTCCCGTAAGTCTGCCACCAACTCCGTGCTGTGGTTCATGGGCGACGACATTCCACACGTGCCGAACAAGCGCGGCGGCGGTCTGTGCCTCGGCGGTAAAATTGCGCCAATCTTCTTCAACACCATGGAAGATGCGGGCGCGCTGCCGATCGAAGTGGACGTGAGCAACCTGAACATGGGCGACGTGATTGACGTCTACCCGTATAAAGGCGAAGTGCGCAACCACGAAACCAACGAACTGCTGGCAAGCTTCGAGCTGAAAACCGACGTGCTGATCGACGAAGTGCGTGCCGGTGGCCGTATCCCGTTGATCATCGGCCGTGGCCTGACCACCAAAGCGCGTGAAGCGCTGGGCCTGCCACACAGTGACGTGTTCCGTCAGGCGAAAGATGTGGCGGAAAGCAATCGCGGCTTCTCGCTGGCACAGAAAATGGTGGGTCGCGCCTGCGGCGTCGCCGGTATCCGTCCTGGGGCGTACTGCGAACCGAAAATGACCTCCGTGGGATCTCAGGACACCACTGGCCCAATGACCCGTGACGAACTGAAAGACCTGGCGTGCCTGGGCTTCTCGTCTGACCTGGTGATGCAGTCCTTCTGCCACACCGCGGCGTATCCGAAGCCGGTTGACGTCACCACGCACCACACGCTGCCAGACTTCATCATGAACCGTGGCGGCGTATCCCTGCGTCCGGGCGACGGCGTGATCCACTCCTGGCTGAACCGCATGCTGCTGCCGGATACCGTAGGTACCGGCGGTGACTCCCATACCCGTTTCCCGATTGGGATCTCCTTCCCGGCGGGCTCCGGTCTGGTGGCGTTTGCTGCGGCGACTGGCGTGATGCCGCTGGACATGCCGGAATCCGTCCTGGTGCGCTTCAAAGGCAAAATGCAGCCGGGCATTACCCTGCGCGATCTGGTGCACGCGATCCCGCTGTATGCCATCAAACAGGGTCTGCTGACCGTTGAGAAGAAAGGCAAGAAAAACATCTTCTCTGGCCGTATCCTGGAAATTGAAGGTCTGCCGGATCTGAAAGTGGAACAGGCGTTCGAGCTGACCGATGCCTCCGCCGAGCGTTCTGCGGCGGGCTGTACCATCAAGCTGAACAAAGAGCCGATTATTGAGTATCTGACCTCCAACATCGTGCTGCTGAAGTGGATGATTGCGGAAGGCTACGGTGACCGCCGTACGCTGGAGCGTCGTATCCAGGGCATGGAAAAATGGCTGGCGGATCCGCAGCTGCTGGAAGCCGATGCTGACGCAGAGTACGCGGCGGTAATTGAGATCGATCTGGCGGATATCAAAGAGCCAATCCTGTGTGCGCCGAACGATCCGGACGATGCGCGTCTGCTCTCTGACGTGCAGGGCGATAAGATCGACGAAGTGTTCATCGGCTCCTGCATGACCAACATCGGCCACTTCCGTGCTGCCGGTAAGCTGCTGGATACGCACAAAGGCCAGCTGCCGACCCGTCTGTGGGTGGCACCGCCAACCCGTATGGATGCGGCGCAGCTGACGGAAGAGGGTTACTACAGCGTGTTTGGTAAGAGCGGGGCGCGTATCGAAATCCCTGGCTGCTCCCTGTGCATGGGTAACCAGGCGCGCGTGGCCGACGGTGCGACGGTGGTGTCCACTTCTACCCGTAACTTCCCGAACCGTTTAGGTACCGGGGCGAACGTCTACCTGGCCTCTGCGGAGCTGGCAGCGGTTGCGGCGCTGATTGGCAAACTGCCAACGCCGGAAGAGTACCAGACCTTTGTGGCTCAGGTAGATAAGACGGCGGTGGATACCTATCGCTATCTGAACTTCGACCAGCTCTCTCAGTACACCGAGAAGGCCGACGGGGTGATCTTCCAGACCGCGGTATAAAAAACGACCCCTCACCCTAACCCTCTCCCCAAAGGGGAGAGGGGGTTATATTCCCTCTCCCCTTTGGGGAGAGGGGCAGGGTGAGGGGTGATTCTTTTTTTATTTTCATTCCTCCCGCCTCTCCCGCTTTTTTTCTTCCTCTCTGCTGCGATAATTACCCTAATGGCTTTGCAGAGGAAAACGCTATGGATTACGAATTTCTGCGCGACATCACCGGTGTGGTGAAAGTGCGTATGTCGATGGGCCACGAAGCCGTTGGACACTGGTTTAACGAAGAGGTGAAAGAGAACCTCGCGCTGCTGGATGAAGTTGAACAGGCGGCGGAAACGGTGAAAGGCAGTGAACGATCCTGGCAGCGCGCCGGGCATGAGTATACCCTGTGGATGGATGGCGAAGAGGTGATGGTACGCGCCAACCAGCTTGAGTTCTCGGGTGATGAGATGGAAGAGGGGATGAGCTACTACGACGAAGAGAGCCTGTCGCTGTGCGGCGTGGAAGACTTCCTGAGCGTGGTGAACGCCTACCGCGACTTTATGAAACAGAAGTAACTCCCGAAGCGTCCCTGCTCCGGGTCACGTTTACACGGTCGGAATATTGCGGCCGTAGTAGATTTCGCGCATCTCTTTCCAGAGCAGGTCGGTAATGACCTTACGCTCCTCTTCACTTAAATCTTCCGGCCTGGTGTGGAACATATAGTGCTTAAGATCGAACTCTTTAAGCATCATCTTGGTATGGAAGATATTCTCCTGATAGACGTTCACATCCATCATGTCGTACAGCGATTTCATGTCCTCAGACATGAAGTTCTGAATGGAGTTGATCTCATGATCAATGAAGTGCTTCATCCCGTTGATATCACGGGTAAAACCGCGCACGCGATAATCAATAGTGACTATGTCCGATTCCAGCTGGTGGATTAAATAGTTCAGCGCGTTCAGCGGGGAAATCACGCCGCAGGTCGACACTTCAATATCCGCGCGGAAAGTACACAGCCCGCCTTCCGGGTGGCTTTCCGGGTAGGTGTGCACGCAGATATGGCTTTTATCCAGGTGGGCGACAACCACTTCCGGCAGCGGGCCGGGGTGCTCGGTTTTGTCGATAAGCTTCGGATCAACCGGCTCTTCGCTCACCAGAATGGTGACGCTCGCACCCTGAGGTTCATAATCCTGGCGCGCGATATTCAGGATGTTCGCGCCGATAATTGAGCAGGTCTCTGACAGGATCTCGGTCAGACGGTTGGCGTTGTAGAGTTCATCGATATAGGCGATGTAACCATCGCGCTCTTCTGCTGTTTTGGCGTAGCAGATATCGTAAATACAAAAACTCAGGCTTTTGGTCAGATTGTTAAAGCCATGCAGTTTAAGCTTTTTCAATTAGTTCACCTCCTTTGAGGACAGCGCGTCTTGCAGATATTGAGGCAACGCGAAGGCTGCGGTGTGGATCGCCGGATTGTAGTACCGGCACTGAAGCCCGGCCTGATGGAAGCGGGCCTGGATAATTTCGGCGGAGAGATGGCGCAGAACGTCATTATCCGTCGCCCAGGCAAAGGTCATGATCCCGCCGTAGTACGTGGGGATCGCCGCCTGATAGAAGCTGACGTCAGTAAAATAGGTGCTCAGCTTACGGTGGCTATCAAGCGCTTCATCCTGTTGCAGGAAGCAGACACCGTTTTGCGCCACAAAAATCCCGCCTGGATTTAGGCAGCGCTTGCAGCCTTCGTAAAACGACGAGGTAAACAGCGACGCGCCCGGACCGATAGGGTCGGTACAGTCAGAGATAATGACATCAAACGTTTGCGTGGTCTGGTTAACAAAATTAACGCCATCGTCGATAACCAGATTAAAACGCGGATCGTCATAGCTGCCGGCATTGTGGTTGGGCAGATACTGGCGGCAGAATGACACCACCCCGGCATCGATTTCCACCATGGTGATGGTTTCGACATTCTGATGGCGGGAGACTTCACGCAGCATCGCGCCGTCGCCGCCACCGATAATCAGCACGTGCTTCGCGTGGCCGTGGGCCAGCAGCGGAACGTGGGTCATCATTTCATGATAGATAAACTCGTCGCGCTCGGTGGTTTGCACCACGCCGTCCAGCGCCATTACGCGGCCAAAGGCAGCGTTTTCGAAGATGATCAAATCCTGATGATCGGTTTTTTCATGATAAAGCACGTTATCCACGGCAAAATACTGACCAAACTGGTCATGCAGCGTTTCTTGCCATACCGTTTTATCGGTCATGGGGAGCACCTCCTTCATTAACATCCATTACATCCGGCAGATGGGCGCAACACAAAACCGCCGTGAAGCGGTTAGCGGGTCAACAAGGGGCGTCGGGAAGGTTACTTCACGTAGGCGAGCAGGCTGAGTGAATCGCGAGCCAGCGCTTTGCATTTTTTAGCAGTGGGAATTCCAATACCGCTTAAATCACGGTAGCTGTCTTCACCGAGCGCCTTCATGTCGAAGCTGTCGTAGTTGCTGAGGTCCCATTGGTTCTGCTGGGCAAAAAAGACCAGTGCGCGACGAATTTGCCCATTGGGTAAATTCTGGTAACCACAATCGTTCTTCAGAAAAACAAAAACTGCCGTTAAATCGGCCATATCTTCCGCTTCGTTTTCACTTAGCGCATAACTGTTCGCACACATCGCCATCAGGCTGGCGAACAAAATTGTTCTGAAAAACGTCTTCATTGCCTTTACCACTGCATCACGGAAAATTAACGTTAGCATACTTGATGCCAGGCCGACGATCTTTATTATTGCCGCCGTGCTTGACCTTCCGGTAAGGGGAGGGTTTATGCTCAAAAGATCGCCTGCTGGAAATAAGGAAATGCACATGCAACGTCGTGATTTTTTGAAATATTCTGCCGCGCTGGGGGTTGCCAGCGCGTTACCACTCTGGAGCCGCGCCGTTTTTGCCGCCGACAGACCGGCTTTACCCATTCCTGAATTACTCGCCGCAGATGCCCGCAGCCGCATTCAGCTTGTGGTGCAGGCCGGTAAAACCACGTTTGGTCAGCACGCTGCGACAACGTGGGGTTATAACGGTAACCTGCTCGGCCCGGCGTTGCAGTTACGCAAAGGGAAGGCGGTGACGGTAGACATTCATAACACGCTTGCGGAAGAGACCACGCTGCACTGGCATGGTCTGGAAGTCCCGGGCGAAGTGGATGGGGGGCCTCAGGGCATCATCAAGCCTGGCGGTAAACGCAGCGTAACCTTTACCCCTGACCAGCGTGCGGCGACCTGCTGGTTCCACCCGCATCAACATGGCAAAACGGGCCATCAGGTCGCGATGGGGCTGGCCGGTCTGGTGCTGATTGAAGACGATGAAAGCCGCCTGCTGCGCCTGCCGAAACAGTGGGGAATCGACGATATCCCGGTGATTGTGCAGGACAAAAAATTCGGCGCTGACGGGCAAATTGACTATCAGCTGGACGTTATGAGCGCGGCGGTGGGCTGGTTTGGCGATACGCTACTGACCAACGGCGCGATCTACCCGCAGCATGCCGCGCCAAAAGGCTGGCTGCGCTTACGCCTGCTTAACGGCTGTAATGCCCGCTCGCTGAACTTTGCCACCAGCGATAAACGCCCGCTTTACGTGGTGGCAAGCGACGGCGGTCTGCTGCCGGAGCCGGTAAAAGTGAGCGAGCTGCCGATGCTGATGGGCGAGCGCTTCGAGGTGCTGGTGGACATCAGTGACGGCAAAGCGTTTGACCTGGTGACCCTGCCGGTCAGCCAGATGGGGATGGCCGTTGCGCCGTTTGATAAACCGCATCCGGTGTTGCGCATTCAGCCGCTACAGATCACCGCCTCTTGTACGCTGCCGGACACCCTCACCACGCTGCCAGCACGCCCGTCGCTGGATGGGCTTACGCAGCGTAAACTTCAGCTCTCCATGGATCCTATGCTCGACATGATGGGCATGCAGGCACTGATGAAGAAGTACGGCAATCAGGCCATGGCGGGAATGCACCACGGACAGATGATGGGCCATATGAATATGGACCACGGCAAAATGGGCGGCATGGATCACGGCGGTCATGGGTTTGATTTCCACAATGCCAACCGCATCAACGGTAAAGCGTTTGATATGACTACCCCGATGTTTGCCGCCACGAAGGGGCAGTTCGAGCGCTGGGTGATTTCAGGCGAAGGCGACATGATGCTGCACCCGTTCCATATCCACGGCACGCAGTTCCGCATTCTTTCTGAAAACGGTAAAGCGCCGGACGCGCATCGCGTAGGCTGGAAAGATACGGTGAGGGTGGAAGGCGGCGTCAGCGAGGTGCTGGTGAAGTTCGACCACGAGGCGCCGAAAGAGTTTGCCTATATGGCCCACTGTCATCTGCTGGAGCACGAAGATACGGGGATGATGCTGGGCTTTACCGTATAAAAAAGCCGGGTGGCGGCTTCGCCTTACCCGGCCTGCATAGGGCACCTGTAGGCCCGGTAAGCGTTAGCGCCACCGGGCTTTTCAGTTACTTGTTTTCGTCAGGTAACGCATACGCGACAATATAGTCGCCCATCTTCGTGCCAAACGAACCGTGACCACCCGCAGAGATGACAACGTACTGCTTGCCATTCACTTCATAGGTCATCGGCGTTGCCTGTCCACCGGCAGGCAGACGGCCTTGCCACAGCTTCTCACCGTTGGTCATGTTGTACGCGCGCAGGTAGTTATCTGCGGTTGCCGCGATGAACAGCACGTTACCGGCGGTGGAGATTGGGCCACCCAGCATTGGCATACCCATATTGAACGGCACCGGAACCGGCATCGGGAACGGCATGCTGTCCTGTGGCGTACCAATACGTTTCTTCCAGACGATCTTGTTGGTCTTCAGATCCAGACCGGAGATATAACCCCAGGCAGGCTGTTTACACGGCAGGCCGAACGGAGAGAGGAACGGATTCAGGGTCACGCCGTAAGGCACGCCATACTGCGGCTGGATACCGGCTTCGGTACCGCTGCCTTTCGCGTCTTTCGGCTGCTCCATTGGGTTACCCGGACCGCGTGGGATCAGACGGGACACGAACGGCAGCGCCATTGGGTTAGCGATGGCGACCTGACGGTTAGGGTCAACGGAGATCCCACCCCATTCGAACATCCCCAGGTTACCCGGGAAGACCAGCGTACCCTGCTCTGATGGCGGAGTGAAAATCCCTTCGTAGCGCAGCTGGTGGAACATCACGCGGCACACCAGCTGGTCAAACATGGTGGCACCCCACATGTCTGCGCCGCTGAGATCTTTCTTCGGACGGAAGCTCAGGTCAGAGAACGGCTGCGTTTTGCTGACGTAGTCGCCTTTGGCCGCGCCCTGCGGAACCGGTTTTTCCGGCGCTGGAACAACCAGCTTACCGTTGCTGCGATCAAGAACGAAGATGTTGCCGGTTTTCGCCGGGGCGTAAATCACCGGAACGGTTTTGCCGTTGACGGTAATGTCCGCCAGCGTCGGCTGGGACGGCATATCCATATCCCACAGATCGTGGTGAACGGTCTGGTAGCTCCATGCCAGTTTACCGGTCGTTGCGTTCAGCGCCACGATGGCGCTGGCGTAACGTTCCTGCTCTGGCGTACGGTTACCGCCCCAGATATCCGGCGTGGTCACGCCCATCGGCAGGTAAACCAGGTCCAGCTTCGCGTCATACGCGGCAGGTGCCCAGGAGTTCGGCGAGTTGAAGGTAAAGGTGTGTTCATCCGATGGGATCGCGTTGGGATCTTTCGCGCCCGGGTCGAAGGCCCACAGCAGTTTACCGGTGTTCACGTCGAAACCACGGATAACGCCGGAGGTTTCACGGGTAGAGAAGTTATCCGTTACCGAACCGGCAATCACGATGGTTTTATCGGTGATGATTGGCGGGGAGGTCGGCTCATACAGACCCGGCGTGGTGTCCGGCATGTTGGTCTGAAGATTCAGGATGCCTTTGTTGGCGAAGGTTTCGCACAGCTTGCCGGTCTCCGCGTTGATGGCAAACAGGCGACCATCGTTCACTGGCAGCATAATGCGGCGAGGGCAGTCGGCAATGACGTCCGGGCTGGCATTATCGGCACGCGCTTCGTGGTAAGAGACGCCACGGCAGGTGATGTGCTGGAACGATGGGTTAGAGTTCAGCTGTGGATCAAAGTGCCATTTCTCTTTACCGGTGGCCGCGTCGAGCGCGAACAGACGCTGGTGCGCCGTACACAGGTAGAGCATGTTGCCCACTTTAATCGGGGTCACTTCGTTGGTCAGCTCACCCGGATCGTTTGGCATCTTCAGGTCGCCGGTACGGAATACCCAGGCTTCTTTCAGGTTTTTCACGTTGTCCGCGTTGATCTGCTTCAGCGGCGAGTAACGTTGACCTTCCTGATTACGACCATAGGCTGGCCAGTCGCCGTCAGCCACCTGCGAGATAGCCGCAGCTGGCGTGGCTTCTGTGTTCAGCGTACCGTGGATCTCCTGTGGATCGTTGAATCCGGCCCAGGTCAGGATGCCGCCGCTAATCAGCAGGGCAACGAGCAGACCGGCCACGGCACCGCTGGAAGGGACGATCAGACGACGCCAGACAAACGGCAGGATCAGCCAGATACCGAAGAAGACCAGAATGTCGCTGCGCGGCGTCAATGCCCAGAAGTCGAACCCGACTTCCCAGACGCCCCAGATCATGGTTGCGAGCAGTAACGCTGCGTACAGCCACAAAGCAGATTGTTTTCTGCGTAAGAGCAGGATGGTTACGCCAACCATAACCAGACCCGCAATCGGGTAGTACCAGGAGCCGCCAATAGCGACCAGCCATACGCCACCGATTAACAAATACAGCGCGCAGAATGCGGCAAACGCGGCTGTTAATGTCACCAGTAGACGCGGCTGTTTAGTTTTTGTTTCAGCCATAGAAAAGTACTCGTCAGTTTTGTTAATTATTTGCTAGCAATTAATTATAGGTATTAACAACTGTGATCGGAATCACAAATATTGCTTTTATAACTCATACGCCAGGGTTATCCATTTGCTGGTATAATGGCTGGCTTGCGTATCGATGCCGGAGCGAGAGTCATCCGCATTGAGAGATTTTCACTAAAATCATTTGGTTAGTAATATGAAACATACTGTTGAAGTGATGATCCCGGAAGCCGAGATCAAAGCGCGTATCGCCGAACTGGGTCGTCAAATCACCGAACATTACAAGGACAGCGGCAGCGAGATGGTGCTGGTCGGTCTGTTGCGTGGCTCTTTCATGTTCATGGCAGACCTGTGCCGTGAGGTGCAGGTGCCACACGAGGTCGATTTTATGACCGCCTCCAGCTACGGCAGCGGCATGTCCACAACCCGTGATGTGAAAATCCTGAAAGATCTGGATGAAGATATTCGTGGCAAAGATGTGTTGATCGTTGAGGACATCATCGACTCCGGCAACACTCTCTCAAAAGTGCGTGAGATCCTGAGCCTGCGTGAACCAAAATCACTGGCGATTTGTACCCTGCTGGATAAGCCTGAGCGCCGTGAAGTGCAGGTGCCGGTGGAGTTCGTGGGTTTCTCCATCCCGGACGAATTCGTGGTGGGTTACGGCATTGATTACGCGCAACGTTATCGTCATTTGCCGTATGTTGGGAAAGTAGTGATTCTGGACGAATAATTGCGGGCTGATGCCCTCACCCCAGCCCTCTCCCACTGGGAGAGGGTGAAAACCCCCGGCTTTGTTATCTATGGTTAACGTGTTTAAGCTTGAGGTTGGCAATTCCCGAGCGGTAACGCTGTTCCAGCGTTTCGCGGTTGGTGGCAGTCACTTCCAGATTGCGCAGCAGGCCGTCGTGAATACCGTACGCCCAGCCGTGGATAGAGACCTTTTGCCCGCGTTTCCATGCCGACTGCATAATGGTAGAGTGGCCCAGGTTATACACCTGCTCCATCACATTCAGCTCACACAGCGTGTCGAGACGGCGCTCCTGCGGCATTTCGCCCAGCAGTGAGCTATGTTTGAACCAGATATCACGGATGTGCAGCAGCCAGTTATCGATTAACCCCAGCTCTGTATTTTCGACCGCCGCCTGTACGCCGCCGCAGCCGTAGTGGCCACAAATAATGATGTGCTCAACCTCCAGAACGTCAACGGCATACTGAACAACCGAAAGGCAGTTGAGATCGGTATGAATAACCAGGTTAGCCACATTGCGGTGAACAAACAGTTCGCCCGGTTCAAGACCGGTCAGACGTTCGGCGGGGACGCGGCTGTCGGAACATCCAATCCAGAGAAAGCGCGGATTCTGCGCCTGTGCGAGTTTTCCAAAAAATCCGGGGTCTTCCTCCACCAGCATTTTTGACCATAGTGCATTGTTGCTGATGAGTGTATCTATGTCGTTCATGGAGGTTAGCGACCTGTAACCAAGTGATTGCGTTGCGCTACTATAGGGTAACCCGACTTTTAATGAAACTACACAACGTGTGTCAGAACTTAAGGTAAGTTGAATTCATGGCGATTGCACTGGAGCTTGAACAGCTCAAAAAAACCTACCCGGGGGGCGTTCAGGCGCTGCGCGGGATAGATCTTAAAGTCGAAGCGGGAGATTTCTACGCGCTTCTGGGGCCGAACGGGGCGGGGAAATCCACCACCATCGGGATCATTAGCTCGCTGGTCAACAAAACCTCGGGCCGCGTCAGCGTGTTTGGCTACGATCTGCAAAAAGATGTGGTGAACGCCAAGCGCCAGCTGGGGCTGGTGCCGCAGGAGTTCAACTTCAACCCGTTCGAGACGGTGCAGCAGATTGTTGTTAACCAGGCGGGTTACTATGGCGTTGAGCGCAAAGAGGCGCTTGAGCGCAGCGAAAAGTACCTGAAACAGCTCGACCTGTGGGAAAAACGTAACGAGCGTGCGCGGATGTTATCCGGGGGGATGAAACGCCGCCTGATGATTGCCCGTGCGCTGATGCATGAGCCAAAGCTGCTCATCCTCGATGAACCGACCGCGGGCGTGGATATTGAACTGCGTCGTTCCATGTGGGGCTTCCTGAAGGATCTGAATGATAAAGGGACGACAATCATTCTGACCACGCACTACCTGGAAGAGGCGGAAATGCTGTGCCGCAATATCGGCATCATTCAGCATGGTGAGCTGGTGGAAAACACCTCGATGAAAAATCTGCTCTCGAAGCTGAAATCAGAGACCTTTATCCTCGATCTGGCGGCGAAAAGCGCCCTGCCGAAGCTGGAGGGGTATAACTATCGCCTGGTCGATACCTCGACGCTGGAAGTGGAAGTGCTGCGCGAGCAGGGGATCAACAGCGTGTTTTCTCAGCTGAGCGCGCAGGGCATTCAGGTATTAAGTATGCGTAACAAAGCGAACCGACTGGAAGAGCTGTTTGTCTCTCTGGTGCACGATAAACAAGGAGACAAGGCATGACGCATCTTTACTGGGTCGCGCTGAAAAGCATCTGGGCGAAAGAGATTAACCGCTTTATGCGCATCTGGGTGCAAACCCTGGTGCCGCCGGTGATCACCATGACGCTCTATTTCATCATTTTCGGTAATCTGATTGGTTCCCGCATCGGTGAGATGCACGGTTTCACCTATATGCAGTTTATCGTGCCGGGCCTGATCATGATGGCGGTGATCACCAATGCCTATGCTAACGTGGCCTCGTCGTTCTTCAGCGCCAAGTTCCAGCGCAACATTGAAGAGCTGCTGGTGGCGCCAGTGCCGACGCACGTCATCATCGCCGGTTACGTGGGCGGCGGCGTGGCGCGCGGTCTCTGCGTGGGGATCCTGGTGACGGCGATTTCGCTGTTCTTCGTCCCGTTCCAGGTGCATTCGTGGCTGTTCGTGGCGCTTACATTATTGCTGACGGCGATCCTGTTCTCACTGGCCGGTCTGCTGAATGCGGTGTTCGCCAAAACGTTCGATGACATCAGCCTGATCCCGACCTTCGTGCTGACGCCGCTGACCTATCTGGGCGGGGTGTTTTACTCCCTGACGCTGCTGCCGCCGTTCTGGCAGGCGCTGTCGCACCTGAACCCCATTGTCTATATGATCAGCGGTTTCCGCTTTGGTTTCCTCGGCATTACCGATGTCCCGCTGTTCACCACCGTTGTGGTGCTGGCGGTATTTATCGTGGCGTTCTATCTGCTGTGCTGGTATCTGATCCAGCGTGGACGTGGGCTGCGTAGCTAAACTTCAGCCCGGCGACGTTCTGTCTGCCGGGCACTTTCTTTGACAGTTATCACCGTAAACTAACCTTCACCCGGGTAAACTACTCGCCTGCTAAGGAGAGACGTTATGCTGGGATGGGTTATCACCTGCCACGATGAAGAGGCACAGGAAATGTTCCTGAAGCTGGAGGCCAAGTTTGGCCCTCTGGCGCAATGTCGTGCGGTAAATTACTGGCGAGGACTGAGTACCAATATGCTCAGCCGGATGATGTGCGACGCGCTGCATGAAATCGACACCGGCGACGGCGTGATTTTTCTTACCGACAGATCGGGCGCGGCGCCTTACCGTTCAGCGGCGTTAATGAGCCATAAGCACGATAACTGCGAAGTGATCTCCGGTATCAGCCTGCCATTACTTGAAGCGATGTATCCGCTGCGGACAACGTTAAGCAGCGCTGAGTTTCGTCACGCCATTGTGGCGCAGGGTGCGCCGGGCGTGAGCAGCCTGTGGCACCAGCAGCAGAAGAACCCGCCTTTCGTCCTGCTTCACGATCTGTATAAGCATTAAACATTGGTATTGATGTCGCTTTTGCTACAATGGCGACTGATTTTCCGTGTCGATTTATATCCCATGCTCATGCGCCTTATCTTTATCCTTCTGCTACTGGTTTCCGGTGGAGCGTCTGCCAGCCTGACCAGTGAGCAAGGCCTTCCTGCCCAATATATGCAAACCACTGAAGATGCGGCCATCTGGGCGCAGGTGGGAAATGCCGTCGTGAACGTGGGCAATGTCCGCGCCGGGCAGATCCTTGCCGTCTTTCCGGCCGCGGCGGATTACTATGAATTTCGCTTCGGGTTCGGGACCGGTTTTATTGATAAAGACCACCTTGAGAAAGTGCAGGGTAAGCAGCGCGTAGAGGATAGCCTGGGCGATCTGAACAAGCCGCTCAGTAATCAAAACCTCATCACCTGGAAAGATACCCCGGTGTATAACGCCCCCAGCAGCGGAAGTGCGCCGTTTGGCACCCTGAGCGCCAACCTGCGTTATCCGATTCTGAATAAGCTGAAAGACCGCCTGAACCAGACCTGGTATCAGATCCGCATCGGTAACCGCCTGGCGTGGATCAGCAGCCTGGATGCCCAGGAAGATAACGGCATCCCGGTGCTGACCTACCACCATATCCTGCGTGATGAAGAGAACACCCGTTTTCGTCATACCTCCACGACCACCAGCGTGCGCGCGTTCAGCAACCAGATGACCTGGCTTCGCGATCAGGGTTACACCACGCTGACGATGTACCAGCTGGAAGGCTACGTGCGTAATAAAATGAACCTGCCCGCGAAGGCGGTGGTGATTACCTTTGACGACGGCCTGAAGTCGGTGAGCCGCTACGCGTATCCGGTGCTGAAAGAGTATGGCTTCAATGCGACGGCGTTTATCATTTCGTCACGAATCAAAGGCCACCCTCAGAAGTGGGACCCGAAATCGCTACAGTTTATGAGCGTTCAGGAAATCAAGGCCATTCAGGATGTGTTCGACATTCAGTCTCACACCCACTTCCTGCATCGTGTGGATGGGTATAAACACCCTATCTTATTGAGCCGCAGCTATCACGTGATCCTGTTCGATTTTGAACGCTCACGCCGGGCGCTGGCGCAGTTTAATCCGCGCGTGCTCTATGTTTCGTACCCGTTCGGCGGGTATGACAATAAAGCGATAAAGGCGGCCAATGATGCCGGTTTTCATCTGGCGGTGACAACGGTGAAAGGGAAGGTGAAGCCGGGGGATAATCCGTTCTTACTGAAACGTCTGTATATCTTAAGAACGGATTCGCTGGAGACCATGTCGCGGCTGATCAGCAATCAGCCGCAGGGGTGAATCATAAATAGTTTATGGTGAAGGTGGCGATGCCCCGGTAATTGCCTGGCTTAACGGGAGTAGCCCAGTCCCTGCCCATCCATGCCTCGAACGGCAGATCGATGCTTGAGTTGGTCCCTGAAACGTAACTGCCACCTTCGCCGTATAAGGGCACGTACACAAACGCCGGGTCATTGATGTCTCCACCATTCGGAGGGTTAGTAATGAATATCTTCGAAAACCCGGCGACGACGCCTGTCGCCGCATCTGACGATGTCAGCGAATTGGGGATGTACGCGCCGGTCCCGTCAGCCGTTTTGGACGTCACCTTATACTGAATAGCCGTCACGTTATTACAGCCCCTGAGTTGAAGGCTGAAATACTTTCGTGGGAAAAAGGACGTATCCCTGATATCGGAGGCCATCACTTCGCCAAAATCGACGGTATTAGAGCCGTTATTCACCATTGCCGTTTGGCAGGTTGATGCCGAAACGGGAATGCTGAAGCTGGCCGTCGTGACCTCAAACCACCAGGGCAGGTTGTCGCTGTCAGTGTGATTGCCAATCGACATACCGCCGATCCGCTTCGATGCCTGCGGGGTGATTTTTGTGCTGTAGTTCAGGTTACCGCTAAATTCCTGGGTCTGATAAAGCTTGATCTGGATCTTCCAGTCTTTACTTTCGTTTGGCGCCTGAACGCCCAGCGATGCCCATTTACCGTTGGTCGTCTTAAACCAGGCTCCGGGGTTATTATTGCTATAGACGCGAACGGCATAATAAATCCCTGGTATGTTGGTGGGCCATTTCGCCACATCCTCACCGAAAGAGTCATAGGTAATATTCTCCATCCCTTTGCCATCACCACCTGGGTCACACTCAGACCAGAGAGGAGGAGTCAGCTTTGCCTCGTAAGGCCCGCCAATTTCTATAACATTGGGGTGGTCAAACTGTAGCTGCTCTATGAAATAGACCGGCGTGCTTGAGGTGCCGTTGATAATGGTGGAGGTGCCGCCTTCACCTTCTGCGCCAAAATGGCATTCATTGGCATAGGCATAGCTTTGCACCAGGCACAACGCCCCAACGAGGAGCTTTGTCAGGGCAATTACATCTATTTGTCCTTTTTGTTTCATGAGTATCTTTTCCCTTTTACTCTAGTTGTACGTCGCATCGACAACGACGCGGCTGGTGACTTTCCCGGCCTTAACCGTGCCGGTGTTCTGCAAGCGCGCGTAGAACTGATAGTCTTTCGCCCAGCTGTCCGTTCCGGCATCCAGCACCACGCTGGAGGTGCCGTCGGCATTGAGGACGTTGGTATTTAAAGCTTTCGAAAAAATCACCACGCCGGTATTCTCCGCGCCCCCTTCGGCGACGGGCGTTTCATTGATAAACACCTGGCGGCTTGTGGTCGGCCACTGTTTGCTTTGCGGCTGGAAGCTGAAATTCAGTTTTTGCACGCTCGCGCCGTCATCCCCGCAGCTTTCCACCCGGACCTTAAAAAGCGTGCCGGAGGCGGCGTCTGTCGGCATCAGGCGGTTGCTGCCGTCCGGGTTATAAAACCAGGATTTACTCACCGTCGGTAAATGCACCTGACCGTCGTCAGGGATCGACACCTGGCAGGTGTTTTCGACAATGTTGGCATTGAGTGTAATATCCATGCCTGTCTCAGCGGACAGGCATGGGGCAGACCAATACCAGGTTAGCAGTGCGGCCAGGACGGTGAATCTTCTTAGCACCTTTTGATGGTTGTGCAACATGGCTGTTCTGCCCCTGTATTGTGTTACTGGTAGGTCACAACGAAAGTGACCGGCACGCTGACGTTACCCGTCGTGACTTTATCAATCGTTTGACCTTTGGCTAACACAATGCGCGCCGCTAAATCGAGCTTCGCCGCTCCGCTGCTGATGGTCACCTTTTGGTTCGTCGGCGTGTTACAGCTTAAAAGGGTGCCGCTGCCCGCTGTCCCTTTCCATACTTCGAATGCCGTGGCATTACCCGCTGCGAAGGAGTCACCGTCAGCATTCGCACCGGAACAGGATTTTTTTTGTACCGTCACGGTGGCCGTTTTCACGCCTGCGCAACCGGAAAACGCGATCTTGAAGGGCTCGCTGCGGCTTTGTGCAACCAGGTCTGATTTGAAGACATCACCAAAGGGCAGCGTGGAAATGGCCTTACTGCTTGCGTCCTGAATTTGCGCGGTACAGGTACCGGCCTCAATGGTAGAGGTAAATGTCGCCTTCACGCTGCTGGTACCGGTAATGGCGCTGGCAACACCAGAGAACAACCCCGCGGAAACGGCCAGCGCAATCAGGGTGGACGGTTTCATTTTCATCATTGCGTATCCTTCCGCTTATTCGTAAGTAAAGTTAAAAGTAGCGATGGCGCTAAAGTTACCGGTCGTGGCTTTCCCAGCCTGGGTCTCAACCAGACGCGCCACCAGCGGTACTTCTTTGCTGCTGATTTCTGCCGTCGTCCAGACCAGACGTTTGCTGTCATCGGTAGAGTTAACTTCAAACGGCGCATCTGGCGCGGAAACACGCGCAACGGTCACTGCCATGTAATCCGCAGGGGAAGTGGTGGCCGCATTGACAATGCCTGCTTTAACATACCCGGATGCTGAGCCTGTTACCGTGGTTTTCAGCTTCGCCAGGCTGGCCGGGCAATTAACAATCTTCAGCTTGAACGTGGTACTTGCCGCATCCGAGCCGCTGACGATATCTGCCAGACTGGTTTTACCGCCAGTACCAATGGGAATGGTATTATTGTTTCCATCACCGGTGCCGCCCTCGATTTTCATGTCGCAGGTGGTTTCACGCAGCGTTGCCGTGAACGTGACGTCAAGGCTTGCGGCCATCGCCTGTGAGCTCAGCGCCAGCACCAGCAGGGTGCTGAGCGGCGTCAGTAACATCATTTTCTTCATTCAAATTAACTCCCTGTTAAAAAATCATTGCATCTGACATGTCTGGTTGGTGAGCATGGTTGTCAGCCCCACTTTCTGTGCCGATGCCGTAATCCGGTAGGTGACGGTGCAGGCGTTGTTCACCTCGTTGCCCCACACCACGCGTAACGTGCCGCTGTCTTCAACGCCGCGCACGTAGGCCTGGCCCGCCTGTCCGACGGAACCCACCGACTGACCCTGTTCATTAAGCACGTCCGCTCCGAGCGGAATAAAACTGTTGTCGGAACGATGCAGATCGAGCAGCAACGAACGCCCCTGATAGGTTTCGAAATCCACGCGCAGAACCGCGCCGCTGCGCGGCACCGCCACTGTACTGGTGCTTTTCACCTCGACGTCGGACTCAAGCTGAGAGATATCAATCCCGACCGTGTTTTCACGGTAGGCGGAGAGATACGGCATGATGGCGTAGCCGGAGCTACCAATGACGCCGTCACCCACGGTCAGGTGAGCGCCTTTGGCGCCCGGTGCGCTGACCAGCGCCAGCGTGTCGGTATCGCCAATGCTTCCCGGTGCCAGCGTAATACCGCCGGAATGCACCAGCATGCCGCCGCTGTAGCTCAGGGAGTACTGACGGCTGTTGTCGTCAGAGGCGGAGGCCGACAGGCTGAGCGGGCCATACGGGCTGTTATAGTTACCGTAACCGCCGATCTGGTTAAGATCGCCGCTGTTTGCCCGGCTGGTGCTGGTGTTGACGCTGTAGCTGAAGCGGTAATCGTCGGTGTTACCATTCGCGCTGGTGTTAAAAGAAGTACTGTCTTTGAAGTCCGAGTTCATGTTGGCCGACACCGTCGAGAATCCACCCGGACGTTTGTTATGGCCCAGCAGATTTTCCAGCGGGATCGTCAGGCTGAGATAGATGCTGTCATTCTTTTCACCGTACTCATCGTAGGTTCGCTGAAGGGAAACGCTGTAGCTGCCCAGCCAGAAGCTGTTGTTGTAGCCGACGGAGAACTGTGAAGAGGAGCTGGACTCTGTCCAGTAGTCCTGCCAGCTTCCGGTGGCGTACAGCGAGCCGTAATCCTCCTCTCCAACGCGAACCGGCTGGCTGACGTTGAGCTGGACCTGGTTCTTCATACGCTGGAAGTGGTTATACACATCTTCGCCGGTGTCGCCCGGGTTACGTTCGGTATCGCGATACTTCACATCTTCCGCCAGCGATGCGGCGTCGTTCAGCGTCAGGAAGTCTTCCGTTGAGAAGCGGTAGGCCGCGACGTTAAACGAGGTGTTGGTATCTTCCAGCAACTTACTCCAGGAGAGACGGTAGCTCTGGCCTTTCAGCTTGCCAATGCCATCCACATCCGCATCGGAGTGGGTGACATCCAGCGCAAAGGCACCGATACGGGTATTCATCGCCAGACCGAGCAAGCCAGACCAGTAGCCGGTGTCCATATATTGCATACCCGCATAGCCGGTAAACAGGCTGCTCAGGCCGTAGTAGCCCGTCAGGTAGCCGACGCGCGGTTTATCCCGCATGCCGGTATCGTGCAGTTCGCCCACACCGATATCCCAGCGGCTATAGCCCGGGCGCAGCATCTGGCTGACGGACGAGTAGGGCACCGAGAAGGTGCGCTTGCTACCATCAGACTCTTCAATGGTAACGATCAGATCGCTGCCGTAGCCGGTGGTGCTGAGATCGTCGATCTCAAACGCGCCCGGTGGTACCGTGCTTTCATAGATTTTGTTTCCGCCCTGGGTGACGGTGACCTTGGCGTTGCTGTTTGCCACGCCGCGTATGGTTGGCGCGTAGGTAGAAATCCCGCCCGGCAGCATACGGTCGTCGTTATACATGCGCAGACCACGCAGGCTGAACGAGTTAAAGGTCTCACCGCGGGTGTAAGAGTCGCCAACCAGCATCTGTGCGCGAAGCGCCGTGATGTCTCGCTGTAGGTAAACTTCCTGGCTGGAATAGTCGGTACCGTCGTCCTGATCCCAGTCGAGCATTCCGCGCGAGCGCAAACGCCAGGGGCCCAGATTCAGACCATACTTCAGCCCCGCGTAGACGGTGTCTTCTGAGCCGCTGGAACCTACGCTGTGCCAGGCGTTAAGATCGTAAGAGAGCATGCCCGCGGTTATGCCATCATCCCAAAGGGAAGGATCGACATAACCGCCGGGGCGGCGATCGATATAAATTTGCGGCACGCTGAGGCTAAGCTCCTGGGTGCCCGGATCGTAGTCCTAGGACGACCCCGGCAGAGCCTTGTCGAGCGTAAGGCAGCTCTCCTGTGCGCGATCGTCGAAACTCTCCTCGCTTGTCACCTCTTTCAGACGCGCTTCTTTTACGCCTGCCTGTAGCAACAGTTTCGCCGTAAAACACGGGGTAGCGCGCGGCGTACCGTTATCTTTAAAGGTGAAATCGGTCAGCAGCTTTTTCTGTCCGTTAAGGGTGACCTGCGTTTTAAACGTGCCGGGCACCACCGGGTTGCCCCGGGAAAAGCGGCTAACATCAATGCTTGTTCCGGTATTGAACAAAAACTGATCGTTGAATTCGACCTCTTCGCTCTCTGAAGATGGCGCAGCCGGGGCTTCAGCGGCATAAGCTGTAGTCTGTAGGGCCGTGCAGATGGCAAGACAAAGTAATGAGCGGCGAAATAACATACAATCACTAATCCGTTAGCGGCTAAAAGTTGAACGTCAATTTTTGTTGGTATGGCGATCAATTCACGTTTGCGTCGTGGTTTTCAGAGCCACCATAATCATTGATTGAGATGTAGGTGACTTTGGAAATTCGCGCTGATGCAGCTTCTTTTACGCTGTAGCTCTGGGTGGCAAACGGCGAAACGTAGTGCGGCTCAATCTCAACTTTCTTGCCGCCGATCGTGGCGTCCATTCTCGCTATCGAGACATAGAACGGAGAGTCGTTACGCGCCGTCAGGGTGCTGCCTTGCTGGGACCATTTCAGCTGGCCAGCCGCGACTGCCGGTTCGCCTTTCAGGCCGTCAGGGCGATGAAACATTTTGATACGCGTGCGGAATGCCAGTTGCAGCATATTCTGCGCATCAACGTCTTTGCTTTTTGGTGGTACTTCCAGCACGTTAAACCAGTACATTGTTTCTCTGTCGGCGGGCAAAGGCTGACCAAGATAGGTAATACGTACCGTCTGGCCTTTTGCCGCGTCAACGCGGGAAACCGGCGGCGTGACGATAAACGGCAGCTTTATTTCCTGCGGGTTAGCGGTGTCACGGCCATCATCCAGCCATGTCTGAACTAATAAGGGTTTATTACCGCGGTTTTCCATTTTTACCGTCACGTCTTTTGCCGACTGCGGGTAAATAACGCGGGTGCCGGAGATAACAATATCGGCAAAGGCTGAATGGGAAACGCAAAAAGCCGCACTTAACATAAGCGCGGTGAAACACGTTTTAATGGGGCGCATCATATTTATCCTTAAACAAAAAATGCGCCCACCTCATCCGTGAGCGCATGTATTAATCAAACGATTACGGGTAGACCATGGTGAAGGTTGCGTTGCTGCTGACTTTACCGGAAGTGATGTCATTGGTGCCTGACTTCCAGTCTGCGCTCGGTACGTACGCAACGCGGTAAGCCAGGGTGCCTTCGCCTGCGGTAATGTCCACAGTCTGTGTTGCTGTGCCCGGCTGGCCCACTTTGATACGGTCGGTCAGGGCTGCGGTGTTGTTGAACAGCGCCAGGCTGACGTTGTTAGCCGCGCCAGCCACGGTTGGGTCAGTTTTCAGCGTACCGTTTGACAGGTCTGCGAACTGCTGGGAGGTAAATACGGCGGAGGCCTTTTTCACGGTATCCGGGCATTTGCTCAGGTGCAGTTCAAACTCCTTAGAACCCACGCCTGCGTCAACGGTGGTTTTTTCCACGTCAGCTTTTTTAACAACTGGCAGGGTTACGGTGACGTTGTTGGCATCAACGCCGTTGTTGGTGGTGATTACGCAGGTGGTATCGGTGACCGCACCATCAAAAGTAATCACGCCAACGTCAGCAGCCATGGCCGAAACAGAACCCATTGCCATAACCGCCACAGCAGTAGCTAAAATCGTTTTGTTAAACATGTTAAACATGTTAAACATGTTAAACATCCATTTATAAAAAAATATTTGATTTGCCGCTAAATATTTGTTCTGTGAATTCATAGAACAGACTAATGATAATATTATTTTATCGGCGTTTAATATTTAGTTTTTATTAGGTTGTCATTAAGCAAAACTATATCTTTTGAATAATATTATATTTTATGTAAGTGAAATCAGATGGTTAAGACACTGAATAAGATTTGCGTTTAATAATGCTTGAGAATGTATAATTATATTTCAGTTTTGCGGTGAATATATTATGGGCGTGATAAAGGTTTCTCTTTGGGGGGTGAAATTAAGGGGTGAAAATTGTCAGGGCAATGTCCCTTTATTGCAAGCGAAATTATTTCAATGGTGTAAAATTGATAATGAAATATTTCTGTGAGATATAATTTATATGTATGGAATATGAGAGAGAAGGGGAAAGGGCTGTAAGGTTTACAGCCCTGAAAGGTGAGGATCAGGCTACCTGAACCGGAATGGCTTTCGCGGTGCGTTTCATGTCGTTATCACCTTCGAAGTAGGCGACTTTCGGCTGCCAGCGGCGCGCTTCCTCATCAGACATCATGACAAAGCTGGCAATAATCACGATATCACCTACATCTGCGCAGTGCGCCGCAGCGCCATTGACAGAGATGATTTTCGATCCGCGCTCGGCGGCGATCGCATACGTTGAGAAGCGTTTGCCGTTGTTTACATTCCAGATATCAATGGCTTCGTTTTCAAGAATACCCGCCGCGTCGAGAAAATCCTGATCTATCGCGCAGGAGCCTTCATAGTGCAGGTCGGCCTGGGTGACTTTCACACGGTGAAGCTTACCTTGCAGCATTTTGCGAATCATTACGTTTACCTTCAATTTTCAAGAGTGAAGAACTACACCAGCTCAACGACTTTATTATCAATAAGGCGTGCCTGACCGAGCCATGCCGCCACCAGAATCACCGCGCGTTTGCTGGACTCCGTGAGTTCAAGCAGCGTATCCGCATCACGAATTTGAATATCATCAGCGCGCAAGCCGTTGTCGTTCAGCGACTGTTCCGCCAGAGCGACGATCTCTTCGGCGCTTAACGCTTTCGCCAGAAGCTGTTCGGCCATGGCGTTCATCACCTTGCTTAAGCCCGGCGCGATCTTACGCTGCTCGGCGGTGAGATAGCCGTTTCGGGAGCTAAGCGCCAGACCGTCTTTCGCACGTACAATCGGCACGCCGACGATCTCAATGTCGTAGCCCATGTCGGCAACCATTTTGCGGATCAGCGCCAGCTGCTGGAAATCTTTCTCGCCAAAGCAGGCGATGTCCGGTTGCACCAGGTTAAACAACTTGCTGACGATGGTGGAAACGCCGCGGAAATGGCCTGGACGACTTGCTCCTTCCAGCATGGTGGAAATGCCCGGAACGTCAACGAAGGTGGCTTCGTCGGTGCCCTGCGGGTAGATATCCGCCGGGGCAGGTGCGAAGACGATATCCGCATGACGTTTTTTGAGCTTCTCGCAATCTTCCTGGAGGGTGCGCGGATAGCGTGCCAGATCGTCGGCGCGGTCAAACTGCATTGGGTTAACGAAGATACTCACCACCACGATATCTGCCCGCGCACGCGCCTCATCGACCAGCTTCATATGGCCGTCATGCAGATTGCCCATGGTTGGGACCAGGGCGATACGTTTACCTTCCTGACGCGCGCGACGAATATGCTGGCGGAGCAGCGGCAGGGTTTCAATGATTAGCACAACGAGACTCCTTAATGGAAACTGTGTTCTTCGCCCGGATAGACGCCGGACTCAACCTCGGCAATATACTGCCGCACAGCAGCACGCATGTCGCCTGCTTCTGTCAGGAAATTTTTGGCGAATTTTGGAATGTGCCCGCCGGTGATCCCGAAGGCGTCGTGCATGACCAGGATCTGGCCATCGGTGACGTTGCCTGCGCCGATGCCGATCACCGGAATCGACAGCGCCTCCGTGATACGCCTGGCCAGTTCAACCGGCACGCACTCCAGCACCAGCAGCTGCGCGCCTGCGGCTTCCAGCGCCACGGCATCATCAAACAGGGCCTGCGCCGCATCGCCGCGTCCCTGAACCTTGTAGCCGCCAAAGATGTTGACAGACTGCGGCGTCAGGCCCAAATGGCCACAAACCGGCACGGCGCGCTCGGTGAGCATTTTCACCGTATCGACCAGCCAGGCGCCGCCTTCGATTTTGACCATATTGGCACCGGCGCGCATCACTGTCGCCGCATTTTCGAAGGCCTGTTCCGGGGTGGCGTAGGCCATAAACGGCAGATCGGAAAGCAGCAGGCAGGCGGGGGCACCCCGGCGCACGGCGCGGGTGTGGTAAGCAATATCCTCGACCGTGACCGGCAGAGTGGAATCATGTCCTTGTACCGTCATCCCTAACGAATCTCCGACCAGCATGACGTTGATCCCTTCTTCGGCAAACAGTTTTGCGAAGCTGTAGTCATACGCGGTGATAGTGGCGAAGCGTTTTTTTTCCTGTTTGCATTTCTGCAATAAGGAGATGGTGGTTGGTTTCATACTGTTTCCTGATGACCCAAAAGCGAATCTTTGCGCATTCTAACAGTAACATTCGAGGGAACAATGATTTTAGGCAATCGATTAACCACAAATAATGAATGGCTAATCGATGCGGAGACGGGATTACCAGCGGGCCGGTTTATCCGCGTTGAGATGTTGCAGAACGGCTTGCAGCGAGGTGCCGTCAGGGAAGGTGAGATCGGGCGCGACTTCAAACAGCGGCCAGAGCATAAACCCCCGATTTTTCATGTCGTAGTGCGGAACGGTGAGGCGTTCGGTGTTAATCACCTCGTGACCGAAAAGCATAATATCGAGATCGAGCGTGCGCGGTCCCCAGCGTTCGGCTTTGCGAACGCGACCCTGCTGTAGCTCAATACGCTGGGTATTATCCAGCAGCGTTTCTGCGTCAAGGGTCGTTTTCAGCACCACGGCGGCGTTCAGATAATCAGGCTGATCTTGCGGGCCGAGCGGTGGCGTACGGTAAAATGAGGAGAGCGCAACAATGCGGCTGTGGGGGATCTCCCCCAGGGCCTGCACGGCAGCGTTAACCTGCTCCAGCGGAGAGGCCAGATTGCTGCCGATGGCGATATAAGCAAGGGTCATGCCGTGCCTTCACGACGCGGTGCGCGCTTGCGCGGGCGACGGTGACGACGGCGCGGTGCTGGCTCATCATCCAGATCCGTAAGCATATCTTTCTGCTCCGGTGGCGCAGAAACCTGAAACTCGCCCCACCACTGCGCCAGACGCTGTAGCTCCTGATTCCTTTCAACTTCAGCACGCAGAGAGAGGAGATCGAACGCGGCGCGGAACTTCGGATGCTCCATCAGCTTCCAGGCGCGTTTACCCTGACGGCGGGACATACGCAGCTGAAGCTGCCAGATATCACGCACCAGCGTGGTGATCCGTTTCGGGATCGCCAGCGTGCGACAGCCTTCGTCCAGCACGTCGTTTGCCGCCAGCGCGAACGCATCATAATAGGCGAGACCGCTCTCCTGGGTGATGCGCTGCGCCGTTTCCAGCAGCGGATACCAGAACATGGCCGCGAACAGGAACGCCGGATTCACGCGCATATCGTTATGAATACGGGTATCCGTGTTCTTCAGCACCTGCGCAATTATCCGCTCCATTGCGCTGTCACCGTTTTCGGTGAAGTAGCGGGTAATGGTCGGGAACAGCGGCTGGAACAGGTTGTATTCACGCAGCAGATTGTAGGTTTCAAACCCGTAGCCTGCCTGGAGCAGCTTTAACGACTCCTCAAACAGACGGGCAGGGGGCACGTCGTTAATCAGCGTCGCCAGGCGCGGGATCGGCTCTGCGGTTTCCGGGCTGATGCGCATGTTCAGCTTGGCGGCGAAACGCACGGCGCGCAGCATCCGGACCGGATCTTCGCGATAACGCGTTTCCGGCGTGCCGATCAGGCGAATCAGGCCGTCTTTCAGATCCTGCATGCCGCCAACGTAATCGCGTACGGTAAAGTCCGCCACGCTGTAGTAAAGGCTGTTGATGGTGAAATCGCGACGCTGGGCATCTTCTTCAATAGAGCCGAAGATGTTGTCGCGCAGTAGCATGCCGTTTTGGCCGCGCTGGGAAGTCGTGCGATCGTTGACGCCCGCTTCGTGATGACCGCGGAAGGTCGCCACTTCAATAATTTCCGGCCCAAACATCACGTGCGCCAGACGGAAACGGCGGCCAACCAGACGGCAGTTGCGGAATAATTTACGCACCTGTTCAGGCGTGGCGCTGGTCGTCACGTCGAAATCTTTTGGTTTTTTGCCCAGCAGTAAATCGCGAACCCCGCCGCCGACGAGATAGGCCTCGTAGCCTGCTTTATTCAGACGATAGAGCACCTTGAGGGCATTTTCACTGATATCTTTGCGGGAAATATTGTGCTGCTCACGCGGAATGACCGACATGTGTGGCTGTGCAATAGCGTCGTTCGCCATGCTCTCTTCGCGGCTCAGCACTTTACGGCAAAAATTAGCGACTCGGGTAAAAATAGTACACCTCGTAGTGTGTTTTGTTATCAAAAAAGCGGCTAATCATAGCTCAGCGCAACGCATTTGAGAATGCTGGATTTTTGGCACGGTCATAAGCGACCAGTCAGCAATCGCCCTTTTCAGCAATTCCTCCAGACTCAGATCCTGCCATTCCTGCGTTACATTCTGGTTGAGAAATCGCAGCGCGTCGATCAAAACCGGGCGCGGATCGCCGTCAGGCAGCGCCGGGGCATGATTCTGTTTTGACAGCTTATTTCCCTGTTCATTGACCGCCAGTGGCAGATGGATGTAACCCGGCACCGTCCAGCCAAACTGCTGATAAAGCGATATTTGCCGCACGGTAGGCTCAACCAGATCTGCCCCACGCACGATTTCCGTGACGCCCTGGAAATGGTCATCAACCACCACCGCCAGGTTATAGGCAAACAAACCATCACGACGGTGAATAATAAAATCTTCACGCGCCAGGCGCTCATCCGCCTGAATGGTGCCTGAGAGTGCGTCGGTAAACTGCATTACCGGAGAACGCTGTATCAGCCGTACGGCGGCATTTTCAGGGCCGTTGTGCCGCGTACGGCAGTGGCCGTCATAAACGCCACCTACGCTCTGAATACGCGCGCGCGTGCAGGTACAGTTATAGGAAAGGCCCTGTTCAGCAAGCCACGCCAGACGTTCACGGTAGGCATCATGGCGCTGAGACTGCCAGAGTACCTCGCCGTCCCAGTGAAGACCGTAATGTTCCAGCTGACGCAGAATAGTTTCTGCTGCACCGGGAACTTCACGCGGAGGATCGATATCTTCAATGCGGACCAGCCATTTACCCTGACGGGCGCGAGCCTGTAGGTAGCTGCCGAGCGCGGCAATTAATGAGCCGAAGTGTAATTCACCGGAGGGGGATGGCGCAAAGCGCCCAATATAGTGAGATTCAGACATATCAACGGTAACAAGGCGGGAGAGACTCCCGCCTTAGCAGAGTAGTGAGAGGGCAGGCGTTAGCCAGCCATCTGTTTTTCGCGGATTTCTGCCAGCGTTTTACAGTCGATGCACAGATCGGCTGTTGGACGCGCTTCCAGGCGACGAATGCCGATTTCAACACCGCAGGATTCGCAGTAGCCAAAATCTTCGTCCTCGACCTTCTTCAGCGTTTTTTCGATCTTTTTGATCAGTTTGCGCTCGCGGTCACGGTTACGCAGTTCGAGGCTGAACTCTTCTTCCTGAGCGGCACGGTCGACCGGGTCCGGGAAGTTAGCAGCTTCATCCTGCATATGTGTAACGGTGCGATCGACTTCATCCCTGAGTTGATTACGCCATGCTTCAAGAATACGCTTGAAGTGCGACAGCTGGGCTTCGTTCATATACTCTTCGCCCGGCTTCTCTTGATACGGCTCCACCCCAGCGATGGCGAGAATACTCAGGGACGATGTTTTACGGTTTTGCCCTTCTTGCATGTTGCTTCTCCTTAACACGCACTATCGATCCCCGTGTTGGGGGAAAAATCAGGTCGCTATAAATAGCAGATGCTTTTCCGTATGGCAATTATCTAAACGTAACACTTGACAACCCTGTGAGGAAAAGCGTATTTGCGCACGCGGCCAGAACACTTATTAGTCAATCGTCTAATCCCTTATAAGACAATGGGAAGAGACGATCTCAGAGTCATATTATCGGCAGAAAGTTCCGCTTTATAAGCGAAAATCTCTACCCCCTGCTTTTGTGCCTCATTCAACAATTGCGCGTATTTAGGATCAATATGACGGGCCGGGGAAAACCGTTCAATGGCTGAATGCAGAACTGCAAACAGCAACACGGCGCGCTTGCCCGCCGCCGCTACACTCATTAGCTCTCGCAGATGCTTCTGGCCACGTAGCGTTACCGCATCCGGAAAGAAGCCGTTTTCCTGTTCCGCTAACGTCACTGATTTCACTTCAATATAGCACTCAGGCCGGTCTTCCGCCTGTAACAGGAAATCAATTCTGCTGCCTTCATCGCCATATTTCACTTCGCTTTTTTGCGTGCCGTAACCAATCAGTTCAGGAAAAATTCCATTTGTCAGGGCTTCCTTAACCAGCTGATTTGCGCGCAGGGTATTCACGCAAATAAATGCCCCGTTTTGCGTCTCGGTCATTTCCCAGGTATGGGGATATTTGCGTTTAGTATTTTCTGATGTGGAATACCAGACCGTGTCACCCGGCGTGGCGCAACCGGTCATGGCACCGGTGTTGGGGCAGTGCAGGGTGAGCGTTTCGCCCTCAGGCGTGATCACGTCAGCGAGAAAGCGTTTGTAACGCTGGATCAGCGTGGCGGGCTGGAGGGCAGGGCTAAACTTCATCAGAATTCCTTAGCGTGTCGCCCAGCGTCCAGCGCTGGAGCGGCGTATAGCGGGTGCGTCCTTGTACAAAGACAGATTCGTAAAGCGCAAATTCATTCACCTGAAAGGACCAGTGAAAGCCCGGTGGCGGGATGGCCGTGGCCTGACCCGCATCGCGCAGCAGGGTGATGTGGGGATGAAACGGCTGCGGGCTTTGATAACAGCCGCTGCGCGCGGCCTGCGCCCGCAGCATGTTTGCGAGCTGGAGCAGCCCTCGAGGGGGCTGACGCGTCCCCAGCCAGACCACCCGAGAGCGCAGCCATTGCCCGGCATCATCAAGATGCAGCGTAAACCCCGGCTGAGCAATGCGTCCGGCCATTGCGCTTAACGCCCGCTGCTTTTCAGCGCTTACATCGCCGAGAAACGCTAACGTCAGGTGCATATTGGCGGCGGCGACAGGGCGGCCCGCGTCCGCGGGGAAGTGGCTGGCGCGCCAGCGAACAATTTGCCGTTGAAGCGTGGTGGGTAATTCAATGGCGAAGAATAGCCGTTTTGTTTCAGACATGCGCAAGACTCGGTAATGATATGCGCCGATGCTACAATGTACGCCGATTAATGTTAACCCTCTGGAGCCGTAAGTGTCCTCTTTGCCCGTTGCCGTCGTCCTTCCTGAGCTTCTCGCCGCCTTAGCACATGCACCGCAGGTTTTGCTCAGCGCGCCCACGGGAGCGGGTAAATCCACCTGGTTGCCCCTGCAAATTCTGCGCGCGGGGAACATCAGCGGGAAAATTATCCTGCTGGAGCCGCGCAGGCTGGCGGCGCGCAATGTGGCGCAGCGCTTGGCGGAACTGCTGAATGAAAAACCGGGCGAGACGGTAGGGTACCGGATGCGCGCAGACACCTGCGTTGGCCCGTCCACGCGGCTGGAGGTGGTAACTGAAGGCATTCTCACCCGTATGCTGCAAAACGATCCGGAGCTGACCGGCGTCGGGCTGGTGATCCTTGATGAATTTCACGAGCGTAGCCTCCAGGCCGATCTGGCGTTGGCGCTGCTGCTCGACGTTCAGCAGGGGCTGCGTGACGACCTTCGGCTGCTGATCATGTCGGCGACGCTGGATAACGAGCGGCTCCGGCAGACGCTCCCTGACGCGCCGATGATCTCCTCTGAAGGGCGTGCATTCCCGGTCGAGCGCCGCTACCAGCCGCTTCCTGCCCATCAGCGCTTTGACGAAGCCGTTGCCACCGCCACCGCCGAATTACTTCGTCAGGAACCCGGCTCGCTGCTGCTGTTTTTACCCGGCGTAGGCGAAATCCAGCGCGTACAGGAGCAACTGTCATCCCGGGTGAACAGTGACGTTATGCTGTGCCCGCTCTACGGTGCGCTGCCGTTGGCCGAACAGCGCAAGGCGATCCTTCCCGCACCGGCGGGGCAGCGCAAAGTGGTGCTGGCGACCAATATCGCGGAAACCAGTTTGACCATCGAAGGTATTCGTCTGGTGGTGGACAGTACGCAGGAGAGGGTGGCCAGTTTTGATCCGCGTACCGGGTTGACCAGGCTGCTGACGCAGCGCATCAGCCAGGCCTCGATGGTGCAGCGAGCAGGGCGAGCAGGGCGTCTTGAACCGGGTATTTGCCTGCATTTAACCAGCGCCGAGCAGGCGGAGCGTGCGGCATTGCAGAGCACGCCAGAGATTTTACAAAGCGATCTCTCCGGGCTGGTGATGGATCTGATGCAGTGGGGCTGCCCGGACCCTGACCAGCTCACCTGGCTTAATCCTCCGCCTGTCGTGAACCTCGCCGCCGCACGCACCTTGCTGACCCAGCTTGGCGCGCTGGAAGGCGAGCGTCTGACGGCGCGCGGCCAGAAAATGGCGGCACTGGGCAACGATCCGCGTCTGGCGGCGATGCTGGTGGCCGCGCAGGGCGAAGATGAAATTGCCACGGCGGCAAAACTGGCGGCTATTCTTGAGGAGCCGCCGCGCGGTGGCAGCAGCGATCTGGGGCAGGCCTTTTCACGCAACCAGGGAAACTGGCAACAACGGGCGCAGCAGCTGTGTAAACGCCTGAATTGCCGGGGCGGTTCACCTGACAGCGATAAAATTTTCCCTCTGCTGGCACAGGCCTTCCCGGACAGGATTGCGCGCCGTCGCGGGCTGGATGGTCGTTATCAGCTGGCAAACGGGATGGGCGCGATGCTGGACAGCGACGATGCGCTGACGCGACATGAGTGGCTGATTGCCCCTCTGCTGTTACAGGGCAGCCACTCCCCGGATGCGCGCATCTTGCAGGCGATAGCCGTGGATATTGACGCCCTGACGCGCGCCTGCCCGCAGTTGCTTCAGCAATCGGACATCGTGGAGTGGGACGATGCCCAGGGAACGCTGAAGGCGTTTCGTCGTCGTCAGATTGGTAAACTGACGCTCGGGACGAAACCGCTGGCGAAGCCGTCGGAAGAAGAGTTACACCAGGCGATGCTGAACGGCATTCGGGAAAAAGGGCTGAGCGTACTGAACTGGACGCCGGAGGCCGAACAGTATCGCATTCGCCTGCACTGTGCCGCGAAGTGGCTGCCGGAACAGGGGTGGCCGACGGTGGATGATGAGACGCTGCTCGCGACGCTGGAACAGTGGCTACTGCCGCAGATGAGCGGCGTACACTCGCTGCGTGCTCTTAAGGCGCTTGATGTTAAGGCAGCGTTACAGAATTTACTGGACTGGTCGTTACGTCAACGTCTGGATAGTGAACTGCCTGGGCATTACACTGTGCCAACCGGAAGCCGGATTGCCATTCGTTATCATGAGGATAATCCGCCCGCGCTGGCGGTTCGGATGCAGGAGATGTTTGGTGAGGCCACCACGCCGTCCATTGCTGAAGGGCGTGTGCCGTTAGTGCTTGAGCTGCTTTCGCCTGCGCATCGTCCATTGCAGATCACCCGCGATCTCGGGGCGTTCTGGGCGGGGAGCTATCGTGAAGTGCAGAAAGAGATGAAAGGGCGCTATCCCAAACACGTCTGGCCGGACGATCCGGCGAATACCGCGCCGACACGGCGCACGAAGAAATATTCGTGAAAGAGGGGAGTGCGGCCTGATGCCCTCACCCCGGCCCTCTCCCACGGGGAGAGGGAGAAACACACTTTGAGAGATTTCTTCTTTCACTGACCTGTGCAGGATAAGAAAATCTGGCCTTTGCGCCTGAATGTTGCGGAGAAAAAGCATGGCGGGGAATGACCGCGAGCCAATAGGACGTAAGGGAAAGCCAACGCGTCCGGCGAAAGAAAAGGTAAGCCGTCGTCGCCTCAGAGATGAGGAGTATGACGATGACTATGAAGACGATTATGAGGATGAAGAACCGATGCCGCGTAAAGGGAAAGGCAAAGGGCGTAAGCCTCGTGGTAAGCGCGGCTGGTTCTGGCTGTTGCTGAAGCTGTTCATTGTTTTTGTTGTTCTGATTGCGATTTACGGCGTTTATCTGGATCAGAAGATCCGCAGCCGTATCGACGGGAAAGTGTGGCAATTGCCTGCGGCAGTGTATGGCCGCATGGTGAACCTTGAGCCGGACATGTCCATCAGCAAGAACGAGATGGTGAAGCTGCTGCAAGCCACGCAGTATCGGCAGGTCACGAAAATGACCCGTCCGGGCGAATTTACCGTCCAGGCGAAAAGCATTGAGATGATCCGCCGTCCGTTCGACTTCCCGGACAGCAAAGAGGGGCAGGTGCGCGCGCGTCTGACCTTTGATGGCGATCGTCTGGAAACCATTGAGAACATGGATAACGATCGCCAGTTCGGTTTCTTCCGTCTCGATCCGCGTCTCATCACCATGCTGTCGTCTGCAAACGGCGAACAGCGCCTGTTCGTGGCGCGTAACGGCTTCCCGGATCTGCTGGTGGATACCCTGCTGGCAACCGAGGATCGCCACTTCTACGAGCACGACGGTATTAGCCTCTACTCCATTGGTCGTGCGGTGCTGGCGAACCTGACCGCCGGACGTACGGTGCAGGGCGCGAGTACGCTCACCCAGCAGCTGGTGAAAAACTTGTTCCTCTCCAGCGAACGCTCTTACTGGCGTAAAGCCAACGAAGCGTACATGGCCGTGCTGATGGATGCGCGCTACAGCAAGGATCGTATCCTTGAGCTGTACATGAATGAGGTGTACCTCGGTCAGAGCGGTGATAACGAGATCCGCGGCTTCCCGCTGGCGAGCCTGTACTACTTTGGCCGTCCGGTGGAAGAGCTGAGTCTCGACCAGCAGGCACTGCTGGTGGGCATGGTGAAAGGCGCGTCGATCTACAACCCGTGGCGTAACCCGAAACTGGCGCTGGAGCGTCGTAACCTGGTGCTGCGTCTGCTGCAACAACAGCAGGTAATTGACCAGGAGCTGTACGACATGCTGAGCGCGCGTCCGCTGGGCGTTCAGCCGCGCGGTGGGGTGATCTCTCCGCAGCCTGCGTTTATGCAGATGGTGCGTCAGGAGTTGCAGTCGAAGCTCGGGGATAAAGTTAAAGATCTCTCCGGCGTGAAGATCTTCACTACCTTTGATTCCGTGGCGCAGGATGCGGCAGAAAAAGCGGCGGTAGAAGGCATTCCGGTTCTGAAGAAGCAGCGTAAGCTGAGCGATCTGGAAACCGCGATGGTGGTGGTTGACCGCAACACCGGCGAAGTTCGCGCGATGGTGGGCGGTGCCGAGCCGCAGTATGCGGGCTATAACCGCGCGATGCAGGCGCGTCGTTCAATTGGTTCTCTGGCAAAACCGGCAACGTATCTGACCGCGCTGAGCCAGCCGAATCTTTACCGCCTGAACACCTGGATTGCCGATGCGCCTATCTCCCTGCGCCAGCCTAACGGCCAGGTATGGTCTCCGCAGAACGATGACAGACAGTTCAGCGGTCAGGTGATGCTGGTGGATGCGTTAACCCGCTCGATGAACGTGCCTACGGTGAACCTCGGGATGGCGCTGGGTCTGCCCGCCATCACCGATACCTGGCAGAAGCTGGGCGTGCCGAAAGATCAGCTGCACCCTGTGCCAGCCATGATCCTGGGGGCGCTTAACCTGACGCCAATCGAAGTGGCCCAGGCGTTCCAGACCATCGCCAGCGGCGGTAACCGTGCGCCGCTTTCCGCCCTGCGTTCGGTGATTGCCGAAGATGGCTCCGTGTTGTATCAAAGCTTCCCGCAGGCTGAACGTGCCGTTCCGGCGCAGGCGGCTTACATGACGCTGTGGACCATGCGGCAGGTTGTCCAGCGTGGTACGGGCCGTCAGCTGGGGGCGAAATATCCTAGCCTGCATCTGGCGGGGAAAACCGGGACCACCAACAACAACGTGGATACCTGGTTTGCCGGTATTGATGGTCGTGAAGTGGTCATCACCTGGGTAGGCCGCGATAACAACCAGCCGACCAGACTGTATGGTGCAAGCGGCGCGATGTCGATTTACCAGCGCTACCTCGCGAATCAGTCTCCGGTGCCGCTGAACCTCGTTGCGCCGGAAGATATCGTCGATATGGGCGTGGACAGCTCGGGTAACTTCATTTGCGGCGGTGGTGTACGTTCGCTGCCGGTCTGGACGACCAATCCGGATGCGCTGTGCCAGCAAAGCCAGCCTGAGCAGCCAACGGGCAATCCGTTTGACCAGTCTTCTCAGCCGCAGCAGCAACAGCAACAGCAACAGCCGCAGGAAGAGAAGAAGGACAGCGACGGCGTCGCTGGCTGGATCAAGGATATGTTCGGCGGGAACTGACACATACCCCCTTCTGCGGAAGGGGGTATTTTTTTACCTCAGCAACTCATTTTCTTAACCCCGTTTTCAATCCTGATTAACGACCTATTTTCCGTTGATTATTTCTTAAACCCTTAATTCTTGTAGGGCCGCATATCGCTTGCTATGCCGTCAGCGTTTCGCATATTATTCTGCGGTCATAATAATAATTCTCGTTTACGTTATCATTCACCTTTTCCATCAGAGATCCATCATGGCGCTTTCCAATACTGCTCAGCCAATTAACACGTCGCTGCGTAAACTCGCAGCCGTCGTAGCCACAGCGGTTGCCGGCATGTCTGCTTATGCACAGGCCGCTGAAACCCCCAACAAAGAAGAAACTATCACCGTGACTGCCGCACCGGCAGCGCAGGAAAGTGCCTGGGGTCCTGCACCGACCATTGCGGCAAAACGTACCGCAACGGCGACGAAAACCGATACGCCGATCGAGAAAACCCCGCAGTCTATTTCCGTGGTCACACGTGAAGAGATGGACATGAAACAGCCGGGGACGGTGAAACAGGCGCTGGCCTATACCCCAAGCGTGTTCGCAACGCGCGGCGCATCAACAACGTACGATGTGGTTTCGATTCGTGGTTTCACGACCTCCAGCACCGTGAATACCAACCAGTATCTGGATGGTATGAAGTTGCAGGGTGACAACTACTCGGAAGCGTCCATGGATCCGTACTTCCTTGAGCGCGTAGAGCTGCTGCGTGGCCCGACGTCCGTACTGTATGGCAAAAGCCATCCGGGCGGCGTAGTGAGTATGGTCAGCAAGCGTCCTACCACGGAACCGTTGAAAGAAATTCAGTTCAAAATGGGGACGGATAACCTCTGGCAGACTGGGTTTGATTTCAGCGACGCGATTGACGATGACGGCGTGTGGTCCTACCGTCTGACCGGCCTGGGCCGCAGCGAGAACGCGCAGCAGGAAATGGTGAAGTCTACTCGTTACGCGATTGCACCGTCTTTCAGCTGGCGTCCTGATGATAAAACCGATTTCACTTTCCTGAGCAACTTCCAGAGCGATCCGGATGCAGGCTACTACGGCTGGCTGCCGCGTGAAGGTACCGTTGTGCCTTACTATGATGCAGCCGGAAAGGCGCACAAGCTGCCGACCGATTTTAACGAAGGCGATGAAGACAATAAGATCTCCCGTCGTCAGAAAATGGTGGGTTACAGCTTCGCGCATGAATTCAACGACACCTTCACCGTGCGTCAGAACCTGCGTTACACCAAAATCAACACGCTTTACCGTTCAGTGTACGGTAACGGCTATATCGCCCCGGCCCAGATCAGCCGGGCGTACGTGCGCTCAGATGAAGATCTCAACTCGTTCACCGTTGATACACAGCTCCAGTCGAAATTCGCGACCGGCGCCGTTGACCATACGCTGCTGACGGGCGTGGATTACCTTCGTATGCGCAATGACATCGATGCTGACTACGGTACTGCCGATCCGATCAGTATGAACAATCCGCAGCACGGCAATGCGAACGTCAATGTGAACTTCCCGTATGCCATGCTCAATCGCCAGGAGCAGACCGGGCTTTATGCGCAGGATCAGGCGGAATGGGATAAGTGGGTACTCACCCTGGGTGGCCGCTATGACTTTGCGAAAACGTCTGCCTTTAACCGTAATAACGGCACCACCGCGGAAATTAACGATCAGGCGTTCACCTGGCGCGGGGGCATTAACTACCTGTTCGACAACGGGATTACCCCATACTTCAGCTACAGTGAATCCTTCGAACCGCTCTCTGGTACCACCCAGGGCGGCAAACCGTTCGATCCGGCGCGCGGCAAGCAGTATGAAGCAGGCGTGAAGTATGTTCCGAAAGATCTGCCTGTTGTGGTGACGGCAGCGGTATACCAGCTGACCAAGAACAACAACCTGACTGCCGATCCGGCGAACCCGACCAGCGGCTTTAGCGTGCAGGGCGGTGAAATTCGCTCCCGTGGCTTTGAGCTGGAAGCGAAAGCGGCGGTGTCGGCTAACGTGAACGTGACGGCGGCTTACAGCTATACCGATGCGGAATATACCCACGATACCTGGTATGAAGGCCGTCGTCCGGCGGAAGTACCGCGTAATATGGCATCCCTGTGGGCGGACTACACCTTCCACGAGACGGCGCTGAGTGGCCTGACCGTCGGTGCGGGTGCGCGTTACATCGGAAACACGGTGACGTACTACTCCGCAGCGTCGCCTAAAGCCTATGAGTCCTTTAACGTCGCGGGTTATGCCCTGGCGGATGCGACCGTGAAATACGATCTGGCGCGCTTCGGTCTGCCGGGCTCTTCCGTCGGCGTCAACGTGAACAACATCTTTGACCGGGAATACGTCTCCAGCTGCTACAGCGAGTATGCATGCTACTGGGGAGCAGGACGCCAGGTTGTTGCCACGGCGACCTTCCGCTTCTAACCTCTTTATGGGCACGGTTCGCCGTGCCCTTTTTATTTAAGTTGGCTGACATGCAGGATAATAAAACGCAATCCGACTCCACCTTCACGCTCAACAATCTCTCCTTTCGCGTACCCGGGCGCACCTTGCTGCATCCGCTCTCTTTGACGTTTCCCGCAGGTAAAGTGACCGGTTTAATCGGGCACAATGGTTCCGGTAAATCGACGTTATTGAAGATGCTGGGCCGCCATCAGCCGCCGTCCGAGGGTGACATTCTGCTGGATGACCAGCCGCTGGCGAGCTGGAGCAGCAAGGCCTTTGCCCGCAAGGTGGCCTATCTGCCGCAGCAGTTACCGCAGGCGGAGGGCATGACGGTGCGCGAGCTGGTGGCGATTGGACGTTATCCGTGGCACGGTGCACTCGGGCGTTTTGGCGTCGCTGACAGAGAGAAAGTGGAAGAGGCGATCGCGCTGGTTGGGTTAAAACCGCTGGCGCACCGTCTGGTGGATAGCCTGTCCGGTGGCGAGCGTCAGCGCGCGTGGATCGCGATGCTGGTGGCACAGGACAGCCGCTGCCTGCTGCTCGACGAACCCACGTCGGCGCTGGACATTGCGCATCAGGTCGACGTCCTGGCGCTGGTGCATCGCTTAAGCCAACAGCGTGGCCTGACGGTGATTGCCGTTCTGCATGATATCAATATGGCGGCGCGCTATTGCGACTATCTGGTGGCGCTGCGCGGCGGTGAAATGATCGCTCAGGGCACGCCTGCCGAACTGATGCGCAGCGAAACGCTGGAGCATATCTACGGCATTCCTATGGGCATCCTGCCTCACCCGGCCGGGGCTGCACCCGTGAGCTTTGTCTACTGATGCTGGATTCAACATTCATTAGTCGCCGTCGCCTGCTGACGGCCATGGCGCTCTCACCGCTGCTGTTAAAGATGGGCCAGGCCCGCGCTGCCGCTATCGATCCGCACCGCATCGTGGCGCTGGAGTGGTTGCCCGTCGAACTGATGATGGCGCTGGGCGTGACGCCTTACGGCGTGGCCGATATTCCCAACTACACCCTGTGGGTGAATGAGCCAAAACTGCCGGACTCCGTCATCGACATCGGTCTGCGTACGGAGCCGAACCTTGAGCTTCTCACTCAGATGAAACCGTCTTATTTATTCTGGTCTGCGGGGTATGGCCCGTCGGAAGAGACCATGGCGAAGATTGCGCCCGGACGGGGCTTTTCCTTTAGCGACGGTAAAAAGCCGCTGACCATGGCCAAAAATTCCATCCACGAGATGGCGCAGTTCCTCAACCGTGAGGCTGAAGCGAAAAAACACCTCGATGAATTTGATGCGCTGATTAGTTCCCTTAAGCCGCGCTTTGCCCACCGTGGCGATCGGCCTTTGCTGATGGTGACCCTGCTGGATGCCCGCCATATGCTGGTTTTTGGAAATAACTGTCTGTTCCAGGAAGTGCTCGACAGCTTTGGCATTCGTAATGCCTGGGAAGGCGAGATGACGTTCTGGGGCAGTACCGCCGTAGGTATTGACCGCCTGGCGGCATTTCGTGATGTCGATGTTCTGTGCTTTGACCACGGCAATGAGCGCGAAATGCAGACCCTGATGGCGACCCCGCTCTGGCAGGCAATGCCGTTCGTGCGCGAGCGGCGCTTCCTGCGCGCGCCAGCGGTATGGTTTTACGGTGCGACGCTGTCGGCCATGCATTTTGCTCGCGTGCTGGACAATGCACTGGGAGGCAAGGCATGAGCACGCGGATGGCCCGTTTCCCGATGTTACTGTTGGCGCTCATTTTTCTGGCGGCCCTGGCGTTAACCGGCTTTAACCTGACCACGGCGTTACCCCGGGATCAGTGGGTAGCCGCGTTTGCCGCGCCGGATATCGATAATATTCAGCAAATGCTGTTCCACTACAGCCTGCTGCCGCGTCTGGCTATCTCTCTGCTGGTCGGGGCGGGGCTGGGGCTGGTGGGCGTACTGTTTCAGCAGGTGCTGCGTAACCCGCTGGCGGAGCCAACCACGCTGGGCGTGGCGACGGGGGCTCAGCTGGGGATCACCATCACCACTCTCTGGACCCTGCCGGGCGCATTAACCTCGCAGTTTGCCGCGCTGGCAGGCGCATGCGTGGTCGGTGCGCTGGTCTTTGGCGTGGCCTGGGGAAAACGTCTCTCGCCGGTCACGCTGATCCTCGCGGGGCTGGTCGTCAGCCTCTACTGCGGGGCGATCAACCAGCTGCTGGTGCTGTTTCACCACGACCAGCTGCAAAGCATGTTTATGTGGAGTACCGGCACGCTCACCCAGACCGACTGGAGTATCGTCCAGCGCCTGTGGCCGCAGCTGTTCGGCGGCGTGGTGCTGACGCTGCTGCTGCTGCGTCCGCTCACGCTGATGGGCCTGGATGACGGTGTGGCGCGCAATCTGGGGCTGGCGCTGTCGCTGGCGCGTCTGGCGGCCCTGACCCTGGCGATTGTGCTAAGCGCGTTACTGGTTAACGCCGTCGGCATTATCGGGTTTATCGGCCTGTTTGCGCCGTTGCTGGCAAAAATGCTCGGCGCACGCCGTCTGCTGGCGCGTCTGATGCTGGCCCCGCTGATTGGCGCGCTCATCCTCTGGCTTTCCGATCAACTCATTCTCTGGCTGGCGCGCGTCTGGATGGAAGTCTCCACCGGCTCGGTGACCGCCCTGATCGGCGCGCCGCTGCTGCTGTGGCTGCTGCCGCGCCTGCGCAGCATTAGCGCCCCGGCAATGGATGCCGGAGATAAAGTACATGCCGAGCGCCAGTCGGTGGTGTGGTTCAGCCTTGCCGGGCTTGTGGTGTTGATTATCGCCTCGTTTGCCGCACTTTCACTGGGACGCGACGCCACGGGCTGGCACTGGGCGACGGGGGATTTGCTGCATGAACTCATGCAGTGGCGCTGGCCGCGGATCTTCTCCGCGCTGATTGCGGGCGTCATGCTGGCGGTGGCGGGCTGTATAATCCAGCGTCTCACCGGCAACCCGATGGCAAGCCCGGAAGTATTAGGGATCAGTTCCGGGGCCGCGTTTGGCGTAGTGTTGATGCTGTTCCTCGTGCCGGGGAATGCGTTCGGCTGGCTGATGCCTGCCGGCAGCATCGGTGCGGCAGTCACGCTGATGATTATTCTGATCGCTTCCGGGCGAGGGGGGTTCTCACCTCACCGCATGCTGCTGGCCGGGATGGCGCTCAGCACCGCGTTTACCATGCTGCTGATGATGTTGCAGGCGAGCGGCGATCCGCGCATGGCGCAGATCCTGACCTGGATTTCCGGTTCAACATACAACGCCACCGGCAGTCAGGTGGTGCATACCGGGATCGTGATGATCGTGCTGCTGGCGATTGTGCCGCTGTGTCGTCGCTGGATGACTATTCTGCCGCTGGGTGGGGACACTGCACGCGCGGTCGGGGTGGCGCTGACGCCAACGCGTATCGCCCTGTTGCTGCTGGCCGCGTGCCTGACGGCGACGGCCACCATGACTATCGGCCCGCTCAGTTTTGTCGGATTAATGGCGCCGCATATCGCCCGTATGATGGGCTTTCGCAGGACTTTGCCGCATATCGTGATCTCAGCGCTGACGGGTGGGGTGATCCTGGTCTTTGCTGACTGGTGTGGAAGGATGGTGCTGTTCCCGTATCAGATCCCGGCGGGCCTGCTGTCGACCTTTATTGGCGCGCCGTACTTTATTTATCTGTTGAGAAAGCAGAGTCGGTAATGCCCTCTCCTGTGGGAGAGGGAGAACACCCAACCCGTAGGCCCGGTAAGCGCAGCGCCACCGGGCGATTTGCAGGCGACTCAGAGCTTCGCGAACACCTTACGCGCTGCGTCGATGGTGTTATTGATATCTTCTTCGCTGTGCGCTACGGACATAAAGCCCGCTTCAAACGCTGACGGCGCCAGGTACACGCCTTCTTCCAGCATCAGGTGGAAGAAGCGTTTGAAGCGTTCCACGTCGCACTTCACCACGTCCTGATAGCAGGTCACGGTTTTTGCATCGGTGAAGAAAATCCCGAACATCCCGCCCACGTGGTTTACCACCAGCGGAATCCCCGCGTCTTCTGCGGCTTCCAGCAGACCGTTTGCCAGCTGCGTCGTCCGGTCCGTCAGGGTTTCATGGATACCCGGCTGTGCCACTTCGGTCAGGCAGGCAAAGCCCGCCGCCATCGCAATAGGGTTACCGGAGAGCGTGCCCGCCTGGTAAACCGGACCGGTTGGAGCCAGGGCTTCCATCACGTCCTTACGACCACCAAACGCGCCGACAGGCATGCCGCCGCCGATGATTTTACCGAGGCAGGTCAGATCCGGCTCCACGCCGTAGTATGACTGCGCCCCCGCCAGCGCCACGCGGAAACCGGTCATCACTTCGTCGATAATCAGCAGCGCGCCGAACTCATCGCACAGCGCGCGCAGGCCCGGCAGGAAATCCGGCTGCGGTGGAATGCAGTTCATGTTGCCCGCCACCGGTTCAACGATGATGCAGGCAATCTCCTGCGGATACTGCTCGAACGCCGCACGAACGGTGTTCAGATCGTTGTAAGTGCAGGTCAGGGTGTGCTTCGCGAAATCCGCAGGTACGCCAGGCGAGTTTGGCTGACCGAGGGTCAGCGCGCCGGAACCGGCTTTCACCAGCAGGCAGTCGGCGTGACCGTGATAACAACCCTCGAACTTGATGATCTTGTCACGGCCGGTAAAACCGCGTGCCAGACGGATAGCGCTCATGGTCGCTTCGGTACCGGAGTTCACCATACGCACCATGTCCATCGTTGGCACCAGCTCGGTGACCAGCTCCGCCATTTTGACTTCCATCTCGGTTGGCGCGCCGAAGCTCAGGCCGCGCTGAGCGGCTTCAATCACCGCGTTGCGGATCGCCGGGTGGTTATGCCCCAGTACCATCGGGCCCCAGGAGCCGACATAATCGACATAGGCTTTGCCATCCACATCATACAGATATGCGCCATCCGCACGTTCGATAAACAGCGGGGTGCCACCCACGCCGGTAAAGGCGCGCACAGGTGAGTTCACGCCGCCTGGGATAAGCTCGCGGGCTGCGCTGTAGAGGTTTTCAGACTTGCTCATGGCGTCGTTCCTGGTTCGTAGAAATAAGTTAAGGCAGCTATTCTAAGTGATTCGGAAGAGGTTATAAAATTTTTGCCCCTCAGAAGGCTTAACAATTGTTAAGTATTTTTCAGAGGACGAGGGGATTGTCTCTGGTAGAATCCCTGCGGCCTTTTGTATGACGAAACAGAACAGGTAATGAACGAGAACACGCCTTCATTTGAACAACAACAATTTACGCGCGCGAAGCACCGGGTCAGTATCCGACGGCTGCTCAACCGTGACAAAACCCCGTTAGCCATTCTGCTGGCAGCCGCCGTGGTCGGTACGCTGGCTGGGCTGGTGGGTGTCGCGTTCGAGAAAGCGGTCAATGCGGTACTCAACTGGCGCATTGGTACCGTCGCCAGCTTTGCCGATCGGGAATGGCTGGTCTGGGTGCTGGCCTTTGGACTTTCAGCGCTGTTTGCCATGGTGGGGTATTTTCTGGTGCGTAAATTCGCGCCCGAAGCTGGCGGCTCGGGGATCCCTGAAATTGAGGGGGCGCTGGAGGAGCTGCGTCCGGTCCGCTGGTGGCGGGTGCTCCCGGTAAAATTTATCGGTGGCATGGGGACGCTCGGGGCGGGCATGGTGCTCGGACGGGAAGGGCCGACGGTACAGCTGGGCGGCAACGTCGGACGCATGGTTGGCGATCTGTTCCGCATGCGCAGCGCTGAAGCGCGCCATACGCTGCTGGCGACGGGGGCCGCGGCGGGGCTGTCGGCGGCGTTTAACGCACCGCTGGCGGGGATACTGTTTATCATCGAAGAGATGCGCGCTCAGTTCCGCTACAACCTTATCTCCATTAAAGCGGTGTTTACCGGCGTGATTATGTCGAGCATCGTCTTTCGCATCGTCAACGGCGAAGGCGCGGTGATTGAGGTAGGCAAGCTGACCAACGCGCCGGTCAATACCCTGTGGCTGTATCTGGTGCTGGGGATGATTTTTGGCATCGTCGGCCCGCTGTTCAATACCCTGATTTTACGTGCGCAGGATATGTTTCAGCGCATCCACGGCGGCAATACCACCAAATGGGTGCTGGTGGGCGGCCTGCTCGGCGGCGTGTGCGGCATCCTCGGTTTTATCGAACCGAATGCGGCGGGCGGCGGTTTCGGTCTGATTCCCATTGCCGCGGCGGGGAATTTCAGCGTAGGCCTGCTGCTGTTTATGTTTATTTCTCGCGTCATCACCACCGTATTATGCTTCTCCTCCGGCGCACCGGGCGGCATTTTTGCCCCAATGCTGGCGCTGGGTACGCTGCTGGGCACGGCGTTCGGGATGGCGGCGGCGGCAGGCTTCCCGGCCTACCATCTGGATGCGGGGACGTTTGCGGTTGCGGGAATGGGGGCGCTGCTGGCGGCCTCCCTGCGCGCGCCGCTGACCGGGATCGTGCTGGTGCTGGAAATGACCGACAATTACCAGCTCATTTTGCCAATGATCATTACCTGTCTCGGCGCGACACTATTAGCCCAATTCCTGGGTGGAAAACCGCTATACTCCACCATTCTTGCGCGTACCTTGGCGAAACAGGAAGCTGAGCAGGCCCTGAAGCAGAATACTTGAATGAATTACCAGGGTATTAGATAATGACAACAAGAATTGGGTGATTTTTGCCCAATAGCAGTCGCAGTATTCATGGGAGCATAAGATGAGTGATGACGTAGCGTTGCCGCTGGAATTTACAGAAGCAGCAGCGAAAAAAGTGAAAACCCTGATTGCCGACGAGGACAATCCGGATCTGAAACTGCGTGTTTATATTACCGGTGGCGGCTGTAGTGGCTTCCAGTATGGTTTTACCTTTGACGACCAGGTCAACGATGGTGATATGACTATCGAGAAACAGGGCGTCGCGCTGGTGGTTGACCCGATGAGCCTGCAATATCTTGTAGGCGGTTCAGTGGACTACACTGAAGGTCTGGAAGGTTCTCGCTTTGTGGTGACTAACCCGAATGCGACCAGCACCTGCGGGTGTGGTTCTTCGTTCAGTATTTAAGCCTGAATGCAGATTGTAGGCCCGGTAAGCGCAGCGCTACCGGGCCTATAAACGACACCTATCTTGAATTCTCATCCAGCGCAAACGTCGGCAGCTTCAGATGCCAGCGTATCGCCGCTAAACGTATCGCCAGCGTCACCACCATCCCCAGCATCGCCGCATTCTCCAGCGGGACAGCAAAGGTGTAATACGCCGTGGCGTGAACAATCCCCCCGATGATACAGGCCGTCGCGTAGATTTCCGTTCGCAGGATCATCGGGACTTCTCGCGCCAGTATGTCGCGAATGATCCCTCCGCCCACGCCGGTCAACACGCCCATGCAGATTGCCACCAGCGGGCCAGTCCCGGCATTAAAGGCTTTATTCACGCCTATCCCCACAAAGACCGCCAGACCGACGGCATCCAGCACCGGCAATATCCATTTTGGTAGTCTGCGAGGCTGACGAACCAGCACGATGGTTAACAGACAGGTGACCATCGCCACCACCAGATCCGTGGGATCTTTTACCCAGAATACCGGGCCGTTTGCCAGCGCCATATCGCGGATCGTTCCGCCTCCCACCGCCGTAACGACGCCGAGCACCAGGACGCCAAACGGATCCATGCGTAGTTTTCCGGCAAGCAAAACGCCGGAGATAGCAAAAACGGCTGTGCCAAGAATATCCAGCCAATACACGAGCATCGTTAAATCCTCGAAGGGGGTATTTATCTGTTTGAGTGACTCTCTGCCAGTTTGGCACAGAGTTGTTTTGCGGCGAGGATAATACGCGGGCTGGCGCGTTCAAACCAGTCGCTGTTGAGTGCGATGACCGGAATTTTAAGCTGCTGATGCCAGAATTGTTCTATTTTAGGAATCTCGCTCGCATTTCCGACCACCACGATGGCCTGCGGTTGTCGCGCCAGAACCTGCTCACGGCTGACCTGCGGCCAGGGGATACGGCTTTCGGCAAAGATGTTCTCACCCCCACAGGTCTCAAGCACCTGATTCTGGATCGAACCTTTCCCGGTAGTGAACAGCGGCTGGCTGCCAAATTGCAGAAAAACGCGTTGTTTCGGTTGCGTGCCGTACCGGGTTTTTAGCGCAGCATAGTCGTTGAGCATCTGCTGTGCAGCCTGCACGGCGCGTTGTGGGGTAGGGCTGAAGGGCGCGAGGTCGCGAAGGGCCTGCGCGACCTGTTCGATGCTCACCGCGTCCACCCATTTCACCGTTATTCCCAGCGACGAGAGCTGATTTACCTGCCGTTCGGCATTACCGCCGCGCCAGGCGAGGACCAGATCGGGCTTCAGCGCCACGATGCGTTCCAGATTCATTCCCTGCCAGGTGGCAACCTGTTCGATGTGGGTGGCCTGAGGGGGATAATCGGAAAAGCTGCTCACCGCAACGGGCGTGATCCCGGCGGCAAACGCCAGTTCCGTATTGGCAGGGGAGAGAGTGATCACCCGCGGCGCGGCGATGAGCCAGGCCGGGGCGAGCAGAAGCAGGGCGGCCAGCGCCCTGAACGACAACTTACCCACGCGCCAGTTTCTGCACCAGGGTTTCCACCATCACGGTGGACTGTTTGGCCGCCACGGCCAGGAATTCGTCGAAGCTGATGTGGGACTGCTGGTCCGCCACGTCAGAAATCGCGCGAACGACCACGAACGGCACGCTGAAGTTATGGCACACGTGTGCAATGGCCGTGGCTTCCATCTCAACGGCGACAGCCTGCGGGAAGTTATGACGGATTTTCGCCAGACCAACAGAGCCGTTGATAAAGGCATCGCCGCTGACGATCAGGCCACGCACCGCATTGAGGTTAAGCTCGTTAATGCAGCTTTCAGCGGCGGCAATCAGCTTATCATCCGCTTTAAACCCGGCCGGGCAGCCCGGAAGCTGACCATATTCGTAGCCGAATGCGGTGACATCTGCATCGTGGTAACGCGCTTCGTCGGAAACCACGATATCACCCACTTTCAGCGTCGGTGCCAGCCCGCCCGCAGAACCCGTATTAATGATAACGTCAGGCTTGCAGCGCTCAAGCAGGAGGGTCGCGCCCAGTGCAGCTGCAACTTTACCGATGCCTGATTTCAGCAGAGCCACGTCAACGCCGTTCAACTGGCCGGTATAGATTTCACAGCCACCGAGGGAGAGGGTCTGACGGTTCTCAATTTTGTCACGCAGCAGCGTAACTTCTTCTTCCATTGCACCAATAATGCCGATTTTCATAGATTTACTCGCGATGTGCCTTGTTAAGATGCATAGTCTATCATGCGGTTAAGGGGAAACGCATTCTCACGCGGGGGAGCACATGTCACCAATCGATTTTCGCACCAAAATTAACTGGCACCGACGTTACCGTTCGCCGCAGGGCGAAAAGAATGAACATGAAATCCTGCGTATTTTCGAGAGCGATCGCGGACGCATCATCAACTCGCCCGCCATCCGTCGGTTACAGCAAAAAACCCAGGTGTTCCCGCTGGAGCGTAACGCCGCGGTGCGTACGCGGTTAACGCACTCCATGGAAGTGCAGCAGGTGGGGCGCTACATTGCAAAAGAGATCCTCAGCCGCCTTAAAGAGCAACGTCTGCTCGACACCTACGGGCTGGATGAACTGACCGGGCCTTTCGAAAGTATCGTTGAGATGGCCTGCCTGATGCACGATATCGGCAATCCTCCCTTTGGTCACTTCGGCGAGGCCGCCATCAACGACTGGTTTAAACAGCGGCTTTTTCCCTCTGACGCCATAAGCCAGCCGCTCAGCGACGACCGCTGTGTGGTACGCGATTTATGCCTGCGTGAAGGTGAAGATAGCCTGAACGATCTGCGCCGTAAGGTGCGTCAGGATCTGTGCCATTTCGAAGGTAACGCGCAGGGGATCCGCCTGGTGCACTCCCTGATGCGCATGAATCTGACCTGGGCGCAGGTGGGCTGTATTCTTAAATATACGCGTCCCGCATGGTGGACCGGAGAAACGCCCGCCACCCATAGCTACCTGATGAAAAAACCGGGCTATTACCTATCAGAAGAAGGGTACATCGCGCGGTTGCGTAAAGAACTTTCCCTGACGCCCAATGGCCGTTTTCCATTGACGTGGATTATGGAGGCCGCTGACGACATTTCTTATTGCGTGGCCGATCTGGAAGACGCAGTGGAAAAAAGAATATTCAGCGTCGAGGAACTGTACCAGCATCTTCATGATGCCTGGGGAGAGCATGAAAAAGGTTCTCTGTTTGCGCAGGTCGTCGAGAATGCCTGGGATAAATCGCGTTCAAATTCGCTAAGTCGTAGTACCGAAGACCAGTTCTTTATGTATTTGCGGGTCAACACGCTGAATAAACTGGTGCCGTATGCGGCTGCCCGTTTCATTGATAATTTGCCGATGATATTTAGCGGGGAATTTAATCATGCCCTGCTGGAAGATGAGAGCAGTTTTAGTCAGCTGCTTGAATTATATAAAAACGTGGCCGTTCGCCACGTTTTCAGTCACCCGGATGTCGAACAGCTGGAGCTGCAAGGATACCGGGTTATCAGCGGGTTGCTGGAAATTTATGGCCCGCTGCTCCAGCTGACGGTCGATGAGTTTAGCGAGCTGGTCGAAAATGAACGTGTTCGCCGCCTGCCGATTGAATCGCGTCTCTATCAGAAGCTTTCAACCCGCCACCGGCTGGCATACATTGAAGCCGTCAGTAAAATAGATCGCCATTCTTCCCAATGGCCAGTTCTGGAATATTATTATCGCTGTCGTCTTATCCAGGACTATATCAGTGGAATGACAGATTTGTATGCCTGGGATGAATACCGCAAGCTTATGGCCGTTGAATAAGCCATGAGTTTTGTAAAGACGACCAATAAATTTTTACTTTTTCCATAAACTTATTCCCGGAACTAAGCGGTATAAAACGAATCTGAGTTACACAGCAATTTTGCGTTATCTGGTAAATCGAGATTGAGAAACATGAAAAAAACCACATTAGCAATGAGTGCACTGGCTCTGAGTTTAGGTTTAGCGCTGTCCCCTCTGGCGATGGCGGCCGAGACAGCTTCCTCGGCAGCGACTGCGCAGCAGATGCCAAGCCTGGCCCCGATGCTCGAAAAAGTGATGCCATCGGTGGTGAGTATTAACGTTGAGGGCAGCACAACCGTCAATACGCCGCGCATGCCGCGTAATTTCCAGCAGTTCTTCGGCGACAATTCGCCATTCTGCCAGGACGGTTCGCCATTCCAGAGTTCCCCGTTCTGTCAGGGCGGCGGTGCAGGGGATGACGGTCAGGGCGGCGGCCAGCAGCAGAAATTCATGGCACTCGGCTCGGGCGTCATTATTGATGCAGCGAAAGGCTACGTGGTGACCAATAACCACGTGGTAGATAACGCCAGCACCATTAAAGTGCAGATGAGCGATGGTCGTAAATTCGACGCCAAAGTGGTCGGTAAAGACCCGCGCTCCGACATCGCGCTGATCCAAATCCAGGATCCGAAGAACCTGACGGCGATTAAACTTGCCGACTCTGACGCGCTGCGCGTCGGTGACTACACCGTCGCCATCGGTAACCCGTTTGGTCTGGGCGAAACCGTGACTTCGGGTATCGTCTCTGCGCTGGGGCGTAGCGGCCTGAACGCGGAAAACTATGAAAACTTCATCCAGACGGATGCGGCCATTAACCGCGGTAACTCCGGCGGTGCGCTGGTTAACCTGAACGGTGAGCTGATCGGTATCAACACCGCTATCCTGGCACCGGACGGTGGCAACATCGGTATCGGCTTTGCTATCCCGAGCAACATGGTGAAAAACCTGACTGCGCAGATGGTGCAGTATGGACAGGTGAAACGCGGTGAGCTGGGTATCATGGGCACCGAACTGAACTCCGAGCTGGCGAAAGCGATGAAAGTGGACGCTCAGCGCGGCGCATTCGTAAGCCAGGTTATGCCGAACTCCCCGGCGGCGAAAGCCGGCATTAAAGCGGGTGACGTGATCACCTCGCTGAACGGTAAACCGATCAGCAGCTTTGCGGCCCTGCGTGCGGAAGTGGGTTCTATGCCAATCGGCAGTAAAGTGACCCTCGGCCTGCTGCGTGAAGGTAAGCCGGTTAACGTGAGCCTGGAACTGCAACAGAGCAGCCAGAATCAGGTGGATTCCAGCACCATCTTCAGCGGTATTGAAGGTGCTGAGATGAGCAACAAAGGGGCAGATAAAGGCGTGGTGGTGAACAACGTGAAAGCGAACTCACCTGCTGCCCGTATCGGCCTGAAAAAAGGTGATGTGATCATGGGCGCGAACCAGCAGCCGGTGAAAAACATCGCTGAACTGCGCAAAATTCTCGACAGCAAGCCGTCCGTGCTGGCGCTGAATATTCAGCGTGGTGATACCTCTATTTATCTCCTGATGCAGTAATCTTCTTAAGCCCCTGTTCGCAGGGGCTTTCTCTTTTCTGTGACCTTTCCCACAACTCCATACATCTCTCTCTGCCTTTGGGCATCTGCACAATGCAGCCTTAGCTGAACTTCCCTATGCTTGAGCTCTGCTCACGGGAGGGTTATATGGCTGGCTGGCATCTTGATACCAAAATGGCGCAGGATATCGTGGCGCGCACCATGCGCATCATTGATACCAATATCAACGTAATGGACGCCCGAGGGCGCATTATTGGCAGCGGCGATCGTGAGCGTATTGGTGAATTGCACGAAGGAGCGTTGCTGGTGCTTTCTCAGGGGCGCGTGGTCGACATCGATGACGCCGTGGCGAAACATCTGCACGGGGTCCGACAGGGGATCAACCTGCCGCTGCGTCTGGAAGGGGAAATTGTTGGCGTTATCGGTCTGACCGGCGATCCTGAATCGCTGCGTAAATACGGCGAACTGGTCTGCATGACGGCGGAGATGATGCTGGAGCAGTCGCGTCTGATGCACCTGCTTGCCCAGGACAGCCGCCTGCGCGAAGAGCTGGTGATGAATTTGATTCAGGCGGAAGAGCACACGCCTGCCCTGAGCGAGTGGGCGCAGCGTCTGGGGATCGACCTGAATCAGCCGCGCGTGGTCGCCGTTATCGAGGTGGATAGCGGCCAGCTTGGTGTGGACAGCGCCATGGTGGAGCTACAGCAGCTGCAAAATATGCTGGCGACCCCCGAGCGTAACAACCTGGTGGCGATTGTCTCTTTAACGGAGATGGTGGTGCTCAAGCCCGCGCTTAATCAGTTTGGTCGCTGGGACGCGGAAGATCATCGTCGTCGCGTTGAGTTACTCATCGAGCGCATGAAGGAGAACGGTCAGCTCCGTTTTCGCGTCGCGCTGGGGAATTACTTTACCGGGCCGGGAAGTATCGCCCGTTCATGGCGAACGGCGCGCACTACTATGATGGTGGGTAAACAGCGCATGCCGGAGAGCCGCAGTTATTTTTATCAGGATCTGATGCTGCCGGTCCTGCTCGACAGTTTGCGCGGCGGCTGGCAGGCCAACGAGCTGGCGCGCCCGCTGGTGCGTCTGAAAGCGATGGACAACAACGGGCTGCTGCGCCGCACGTTGCAGGCGTGGTTCCGGCATAACGTGCAGCCGCTGGCAACGTCAAAAGCGCTGTTTATTCACCGTAATACGCTGGAGTACAGGCTAAACCGGATCTCGGAACTGACGGGGCTGGATTTAGGAAATTTCGACGACCGGCTACTGCTGTATGTGGCGTTGCAGCTGGATGAACAGAGATGACTGAGTGCGGTCTGGTGCCCTCACCCCATCCCTCTCCCACGGGGAGAGGGCGCAAACATTAAAAACGGCAATCAAGGATTGCCGTTTTGCTTTTATTTCCGCGTCAATTTCTCAAGATCCGCTTCAATTTCGCTGATCTTATTGGTGACAACGCTTTCAAGGTGACGCAGGTCGTCAAGGATCTTACGTTTCAGATCGACTTCGCTGCGATCGCGCTGGCAGATTTGATCAAGTTCGTCGATCACGTAGCGCAGGTTAGGGCTGATTTCCTGTACTTCTTTATATCCCTGACCGATACCGTCAGCGACAACGGTCTTACGCTGGCGTGGATATTTAAACTTCACGCTTTTGGCGAAAAACTCTCCTTTGTCCTTGTGAAAATAGATTTTCAAAATATCGTTATTGGCTTCCTGGCGGAGACTATAACGATCAATTTCATCAGGATTGGTAATGCCCAGACTTTTCAGATTATCGTACATAGCGGTACCCTTGATCTCAACATAACCTATGAATAATTAACGAAAAAATCTATTTTCGCCACCTTCGGTTATAAAAAAAGCGGGGTTGCCCCCGCTTTTTGTTATACCCGATTAATCGATGGTGCGCAGCAGTTCATTGATGCCCACTTTACCGCGGGTTTTCGCGTCCACTTTTTTCACGATGACCGCGCAGTACAGGCTATATTTGCCATCTTTAGACGGCAGGTTGCCGGAAACCACAACGGAACCGGCCGGAACGCGGCCGTAGTGGATTTCACCGGTTTCGCGATCGTAAATGCGGGTGCTCTGGCCAATGTAGACGCCCATGGAGATCACAGAACCTTCTTCTACGATCACGCCTTCAACCACTTCGGAACGTGCGCCGATGAAGCAGTTGTCCTCAATGATGGTTGGGTTAGCCTGAAGTGGCTCCAGAACACCACCGATGCCCACGCCGCCGGACAGGTGAACATTTTTACCAATCTGCGCACAGGAGCCGACGGTAGCCCAGGTGTCCACCATGGTGCCTTCGTCAACGTAGGCGCCAATGTTCACGTAGGATGGCATCAGCACGGTGTTGCGTGCGATGAAGGCACCCTGACGAACCGCCGCCGGTGGTACTACGCGGAAGCCCTCTTTCTGGAAGCGCGCTTCGTCGTACTCCGCAAATTTCATTGGCACTTTATCGAAGTAGCGGCTTTCTGCTCCGTCGATAACCTGGTTATCGTTGATACGGAAAGAGAGCAGCACAGCTTTCTTCAGCCATTGATGAGTGACCCACTGACCGTCGATTTTTTCTGCCACGCGCAGCGCGCCGGAATCCAGCAGGGAAATAACCTGGTTAACCGCTTCACGGGTCACGGTATCCACATTTGCCGGAGTGATGTCGGCGCGACGCTCAAAAGCGGACTCAATAACGTTCTGTAACTGCTGCATTGTTTACTCTTTCCATTTCACTAAAAAACACGTCACCCTTTATCGTTTGGATTGAGGGCTGCTGTCAACCGTTGTTGCACTTCAAGTTGCAGGTCATTATTAAGGGCACGCCGGTCGGCGGTGGCGATTATAAATAAATCTTCTACTCGCTCGCCAATGGTTGTAATTCGGGCGCCATGAAGCGAAATTCCCAGATCGGCAAAAACCTGGCCGACGCGGGCGAGCAGCCCTGGCTGGTCGAGCGCGATCAGCTCAAGAAACGATTTACGGTCCGTATGGGTCGGCAGGAAATTGACCTCGGTATCGACGGTAAAGTGGCGCAGTTTTGCCGGCTGGCGACGCGGCTGCGGTGGCTGCCAGCTGCGCTGGGTGATAGCCTGCTCCAGACCGAAGCGTATTCCTTCGTGACGATCCGACGACAGCGGGCTACCGTCTGGCTCCAGCACAATAAAGGTATCCATCGCCATGCCGTCGCGGGTGGTAAAAATCTGCGCGTCGTGAACGCTCAGGTTACGCCTGTCCAGCTCGGCACAGACCGCTGCAAACAAATAAGGCCGGTCAGGGCTCCAGATAAAGATCTCCGTCCCGCCACGCGTGGCCTGCGGGCTGAGCAGAATCATCGGTTTCGTCAGGTCATGCTTCAGCAGATGCCGGGCGTGCCAGGCAAGCTGGTTTGGGCTGTGGCGCACAAAGTAGTTAGCGCGACAGCGCGCCCAAATTTGATGCAGCGCCTCTTCGTTGATGTTATCCATGCGCAGCAGGGCCAGCGCCTGCAACTGATGGTGGCGCACACGCTCGCGCATGTCCGGGGTGTTTTGCATCCCGCGTCGCAGCTGTTTTTCGGTGGCGAAATACAGTTCGCGCAGCAGGCTCTGCTTCCAGCTGTTCCACAGGGTTTCGTTGGTGGCGCAGATATCGGCCACCGTCAGACAAACCAGGTAGCGCAGGCGGTTCTCCGTTTGCACCTCTTCGGCGAACTGCTTGATGACTTCCGGATCCTGAATATCACGACGTTGAGCGGTAACCGACATCAACAGATGATGGCGAACCAGCCAGGCGATAAGCTGTGTCTCACGCGAGTTCAGGCCGTGCAGCTCGGCAAATTTCAGCACGTCCTGTGCGCCCAGCACCGAGTGGTCGCCGCCGCGTCCTTTGGCGATATCATGGAACAGAGCGGCGATCAGGATCAGTTCCGGGTGAGAAAGACGCGGCCACAGATCAACGCACAGCGGATGGCGGGATCGCGTCTCTTCTTTAGCGAAACTTTCCAGCTTCAGCATGACGCGGATCGTGTGCTCATCTACCGTATAGGCGTGAAACAGGTCGAACTGCATCTGCCCGACAATATGCGACCACTGCGGCATATAGGCCCACAATACGCTGTGGCGGTGCATCGGCAGCAGACCGCGGCTGACGGCGCCCGGATGACGAAGCATGCTCAGAAATAGCGAGCGCGCCTCTGGGATGTAACACAAAGGCTGCTTCAGATGACGCCGTGCATGGCGTAAATGGCGCAGGGTGGTGGAGTAGATCCCGGTGATCGTGCTGTTACGCACCATGGTGTAGAACATGCGCAGGATCGCTTCCGGTTCGCGAATGAACAGCGTTTCGTCGCGCAGATCGATCAGCGTGCCGCGCAGCTGAAATTCGTCATCAATCGGACGCGGTTTTTCGTCTGCCGTCAGCGCGAGGATCGCCTCATCGAACAGCTGTAACAGCATCTGATTCAGCTCAGAGACGCGGCGGGTGACGCGGAAGAAATCCTTCATCATCTGCTCGACCGGCTCGTTGCCTTCGCCCTGATAATTCAGGCGCTGCGCCACGCTAAGCTGACGATCAAACAGCAGGCGGTTATCGTAGCGGGTGACTTCCAGGTGCAGGGCAAAACGGATGCGCCAGAGCAGATGCAGACACTCATTGAGTTCGTTACGTTCGGCTTCGGTCAGAAAACCAAAACCGACCATTTCGTCCAGCGATGTTGCCCCAAAATGGCGTCGGGCGACCCATTGCAGGGTGTGAATATCGCGCAGGCCACCGGGGCTGCTTTTGATATCCGGTTCGAGATTATAGCTGGTGCCGTGATAACGCTGGTGACGCTGGTTTTGTTCGTCGACCTTCGCGGCGAAAAATTTTTCCGAGGGCCAGAAGCCGTCGCTAAATATGTGCTTTTGCAGTTCGAGGAACAGCGCGACGTCGCCAATCAGCAGGCGGGTTTCAATCAGGTTGGTGGCAACGGTCAGGTCAGATAACCCTTCCAGCAGACACTCTTCCAGGGTGCGCACGCTGTGGCCCACTTCCAGTTTGACGTCCCACAGCAGCGTCAGCAGTTCACCGATTTTCTGCGCCTGTTCGTCCGGCAGCTTTTTGCGGCTGAGGATCAGCAGGTCGATATCCGAGAGCGGATGCAGTTCACCCCGGCCATAGCCGCCGACCGCAACCAGCGCGACGTCGCTCACCTGGCCGAAACCGTAGTCGATCCACAAACGTTGCAGGAGCTGGTCGATAAATTCGGTACGCGCTTCAATAAGCTGTTCGGCAGACACGCCCGCGTCGAACGCGCTCCCCAGCCAGCGATGGAAAACCGCCATGTGGGCTTTGATATGCGCGCAGGTCAGCTCGTGCGGCGGCCAGACGCCCGGGTTGTCAGGCTGGTCGGGGAGGGTGGGAAGTGCTGTGTTAGCATACTGTTCGGGTAAGAGATTACTCATCGTGCGCCACCCATAAGAAAAAGCTATCGCCATTAAAAAAGCCGGCATTCGCCGGCTTCTTATTACTCAATGTTCGTCAGTATCGCCGGGATGGTGTCATCCTTGCGCAACGTCATAATTTCGCAGCCGTTGTCTGTTACCACAATAGTATGCTCGTACTGGGCAGACAAGCTTCTGTCTTTGGTTTTTACCGTCCAGCCATCTTTCATGGTACGGATGCGGTAATCACCCGCGTTGACCATCGGTTCGATAGTGAAGGTCATGCCCTTTTGCAGTACCACGCCGCCGTCGTCTGCATCGTAGTGCAGAACCTGCGGTTCTTCATGGAACACACGACCAATGCCGTGACCGCAGTATTCGCGCACCACGGAGAAACCTTCCGCTTCTACAAATTTCTGAATAGCCGCACCGAGGGTACGCAGGCGGATACCCGGCTTAACCATCTTCAGCGCCAGGTAGAGGCTCTCCTGGGTAACTTTACACAGGCGCTCGCCAAGGATGGTGGGCTTGCCAACGATGAACATCTTAGAGGTATCACCGTGGTAGTCGTCTTTAATGACGGTCACGTCGATGTTGACGATGTCGCCATCTTTCAGCAGCTTCTCGTCATCCGGAATGCCGTGGCACACCACTTCATTAATAGAGATGCAGACGGATTTCGGGAAGCCGTGATAGCCGAGGCAGGCGGAAACCGCGTGCTGCTCGTTGACGATATAGTCGTTACAGATGCGATCCAGTTCGCCAGTGCTGACGCCCGGTTTCACAAACGGTTCGATCATTTCCAGCACATCCGCGGCCAGACGACCGGCGACGCGCATCTTTTCAATTTCTTCAGGTGTCTTAATAGAGATAGCCATGTAATCTGTCCATCGGTGTCGATTTTTTCGACAATACTAGTGTAAGTGTTGTCAATGGTATCAGTCAGGCGCACCCCGTGCCAAATTGAGAATCATTAACAGCACACTCCGCCAACAATTATTGGTTTCTGACCGTGTTTTGTGGTATAAAGCGCGCCGGACTTCCGATCCATCTCAGATACACAGGCTGGACGGGAGCGACAAATCTCACTTTGTGTAACAACACACACGTATCGGCACATATTCCGGGGTGCCCTTCGGGGTCGGTAATATGGGATACGTGGAGGCATAACCCCAACTTTCAATATAGAGGTTTTAAACATGGCAACTGTTTCCATGCGCGACATGCTCAAGGCTGGTGTTCACTTCGGTCACCAGACCCGTTACTGGAACCCGAAAATGAAGCCTTTCATCTTCGGCGCACGTAACAAAGTTCACATCATCAACCTTGAGAAGACTGTACCAATGTTCAACGAAGCCCTGGCTGAGCTGAACAAGATCTCTTCCCGTAAAGGTAAGATTCTGTTCGTTGGTACTAAGCGCGCTGCAAGCGAAGCTGTGAAAGATGCTGCTAACAGCTGCGACCAGTTCTTCGTGAACCATCGCTGGTTGGGCGGCATGCTGACCAACTGGAAAACTGTTCGTCAGTCCATCAAGCGCCTGAAAGATCTGGAAACCCAGTCTCAGGACGGTACTTTCGATAAGCTGACTAAGAAAGAAGCGCTGATGCGCACTCGTGAACTGGACAAGCTGGAAAACAGCCTGGGCGGTATCAAAGATATGGGCGGCCTGCCAGACGCGCTGTTCGTAATCGATGCAGACCACGAGCACATCGCAATCAAAGAAGCTAACAACCTGGGTATCCCGGTATTCGCTATCGTTGATACCAACTCGGATCCGGACGGTGTTGACTTCGTTATCCCGGGTAACGACGACGCAATCCGTGCTGTTAGCCTGTACCTGAGCGCTGTAGCTGCTACCGTTCGTGAAGGCCGTTCCCAGGATCTGGCTTCTCAGGCGGAAGAAAGCTTCGTAGAAGCTGAATAATAAGGTTTTACCCCTTATTAGTACCGTGTATGAATAGGGGCCCATTATCGGCCCCTTTTTTCAATTTATACTGTTTGGCTCCCGGCCGGGCAGTTCACATCTCCCGAGGATTTAAGAATGGCTGAAATTACCGCATCCCTGGTAAAAGAGCTGCGTGAGCGTACTGGCGCAGGCATGATGGATTGCAAAAAAGCGCTGACCGAAGCGAACGGCGACATCGAGCTGGCAATCGAAAACATGCGTAAATCCGGTGCGATCAAAGCAGCTAAGAAAGCAGGCAACGTTGCTGCTGACGGCGTGATCATCACCAAAATCGACGGCACCTACGGCATCATTCTGGAAGTTAACTGCCAGACTGACTTCGTTGCTAAAGATGCTGGTTTCCAGGCATTTGCTAACAAAGTTCTGGACGCCGCGGTTGCAGGCAAAATCACTGACGTTGAAGTTCTGAAAGCACAGTTCGAAGAAGAGCGTGTTGCGCTGGTTGCTAAAATCGGTGAGAACATCAACATCCGTCGCGTTGCTTCTCTGGAAGGTGACGTTCTGGGCTCTTACCAGCACGGCGCGCGTATCGGTGTTCTGGTTGCGGCTAAAGGCGCTGACGAAGAGCTGGTTAAACAGCTGGCAATGCACATCGCTGCAAGCAAACCAGAATTCGTTAAGCCAGAAGACGTGTCTGCTGAAGTGGTAGAGAAAGAGTACCAGGTTCAGCTGGACATCGCGATGCAGTCTGGTAAGCCAAAAGAAATCGCAGAGAAAATGGTTGAAGGCCGCATGAAGAAATTCACCGGCGAAGTTTCTCTGACTGGCCAGCCTTTCGTAATGGATCCAAGCAAGTCTGTTGCTCAGTTGCTGAAAGAGCACAACGCTGACGTGACTGGCTTCATCCGCTTCGAAGTTGGCGAAGGCATCGAGAAAGTTGAGACTGACTTCGCAGCAGAAGTTGCTGCAATGTCCAAGCAGTCTTAATGATGGAAAAGGAGCCGCCTGAGGGCGGCTTCTTTTTGTCACCCGTCTCACGAAATCAGACAGGCTCCAGTATCGCTGTGCTGATATGCGACATATCATGTCGCCAGAATTAACCCCATCTTAATCGTTGACAGTCTCAGGAAAGAAACATGGCTACCAATGCAAAACCCGTGTACAAACGCATTCTGCTTAAGCTGAGTGGCGAAGCGCTGCAAGGATCGGAAGGCTTCGGTATTGACGCAAGCATCCTTGATCGCATGGCACAGGAAATCAAAGAACTGGTCGAACTGGGTATTCAGGTTGGCGTGGTCATTGGCGGTGGCAACCTTTTCCGTGGTGCTGGTCTGGCGAAAGCGGGGATGAACCGCGTAGTGGGCGACCACATGGGTATGCTGGCAACCGTGATGAATGGCCTGGCGATGCGTGATGCGCTTCATCGCGCCTATGTGAACGCTCGCCTGATGTCCGCTATTCCTTTGAATGGTGTATGCGATAACTACAGCTGGGCAGAGGCTATCAGCCTGCTGCGCAACAACCGCGTGGTGATCCTCTCCGCCGGTACGGGTAACCCGTTCTTTACCACCGATTCCGCAGCCTGCCTGCGCGGTATCGAAATCGAAGCCGATGTGGTGCTGAAAGCGACCAAAGTGGATGGCGTGTTTACTGCCGATCCGGCAAAAGATCCGTCTGCGACCATGTACGATCAGCTGAGCTACAGCGAAGTGCTGGATAAAGAGCTGAAAGTGATGGATCTTGCCGCCTTTACGCTGGCTCGTGATCACAAACTGCCGATCCGTGTCTTCAACATGAACAAGCCTGGCGCGCTGCGTCGCGTTGTTATGGGCGAAAAAGAAGGCACTTTGATCACGGAATAATTTCCGTCGGCGATAAATACAGGTAAGATTCCGCTTTATTTCGAAGTGGTATCTTACCCGGGCGCGCCTTTGGCGTTGTCATGAATTAAACGCGACTATACTTAGCACACCTGTAGCGCTGTGCTGGCGGATAGTCTGCCTGAGACAAGTTTTCAAGGATTCGTAACGTGATTAACGACATCAGAAAAGATGCTGAAGTACGCATGGACAAATGCGTAGAAGCGTTCAAAAACCAAATCAGCAAAATCCGTACTGGCCGTGCTTCCCCAAGCCTGCTGGATGGCATCATCGTAGAATATTACGGTACGCCAACGCCTCTGCGTCAGCTGGCGAGCGTGACGGTAGAAGATACCCGTACCCTGAAAATCAACGTGTTCGACCGCTCAATGAGCCCGGCCGTTGAAAAAGCGATCATGGCATCTGACCTGGGTCTGAACCCAAGCTCTGCGGGCGCTGACATCCGTGTTCCACTGCCTCCGCTGACGGAAGAACGCCGTAAAGACCTGATCAAAGTGGTTCGCGGTGAAGCTGAGCAGGGTCGTGTTTCCGTGCGTAACGTACGTCGCGACGCGAACGATAAAGTGAAAGCACTGCTGAAAGAAAAAGAGATCAGCGAAGATGACGATCGTCGTTCTCAGGACGACATTCAGAAAATGACTGACGCTGCCATCAAGAAAATTGATGCGGCGCTAGCAGAAAAAGAAGCGGAACTGATGCAGTTCTGATTTTCGCTGTACACTGATAAACGCCGTTCAGAAGGACGTTGAGTCTTGCTGGCGGCGTTTTGCTTTTATCTGGTCTAACTTTTGGGCATCTCATGAAGCATCTCACTCTCCTCGGCTCGACCGGCTCTATCGGTTGCAGCACTCTCGACGTTGTACGTCATAATCCTGACCGTTACACCGTGGCCGCGCTTGTGGCCGGAAAAAACGTGCAGCGAATGGTCGAACAGTGCCTGGAGTTTACCCCCCGTTTTGCGGTGATGGATGATGAAGAGAGCGCCCGGCAGGTGAAAGCGCTGTTGCAGGAGAAGGGCTGCCGTACCGAGGTGCTCAGCGGGCAACAGGCGGCGTGCGAGATGGCCGCGCTTGATGAAGTTGATCAGGTCATGGCGGCAATCGTCGGGGCGGCGGGTCTTCTGCCGACGCTTGCCGCTATTGATGCGGGAAAAGATGTCCTGCTTGCGAACAAAGAGTCGCTGGTCACCTGCGGACGCCTCTTTATGGAGGCGGTTAAAAAGCGTGGGGCGCGACTTTTGCCGGTCGATAGCGAGCACAACGCGATTTTTCAGAGTTTGCCTCAACCTTTTCAACAAAACCTGGGGTACGCTGACCTGGAGCAGAATGGCGTTGTGTCGATTCTGCTTACCGGGTCTGGTGGCCCGTTCCGTGAAACGCCACTGTCTGAATTGAGCGCAATGACGCCGGATCAGGCGTGTCGCCATCCGAACTGGTCAATGGGGCGTAAGATCTCCGTCGATTCGGCCACCATGATGAACAAAGGTCTGGAATACATTGAAGCTCGCTGGCTGTTCAATGCGTCGGCGAAACAGATGGAAGTGCTGATCCACCCGCAATCGGTGATTCACTCGATGGTGCGCTATCAGGACGGCAGCGTGCTGGCACAGTTGGGTGAACCGGATATGCGCACGCCTATCGCTCATACGATGGCGTGGCCAAACCGCGTAAAATCAGGCGTTAAGCCACTCGATTTTTGCAAGCTGAGTTCACTGACGTTTAGCGAGCCTGATTACGACCGTTATCCGTGCCTGAAACTGGCGATGACGGCCTTCGATCAGGGGCAGGCGGCAACAACCGCGCTTAATGCAGCCAATGAAGTGACCGTTGACGCATTCCTGAATCAGCAGATCCGCTTTACCGACATCGCTGCGTTGAATTTATCCGTGCTGGAGATGATGGATTTGCGTGAGCCGCAGAGCGTGGAAGAGATGCTGGCCGTGGATGAACAGGCACGTATTGTTGCGCGTAAACAAGTGACACGTCTCGCAAGCTGGTGATAAAGCAAGCACTAGTCGTCGTGCTATTTGTTAGCGTTGGGCTTCAGTGATATAGTCTGCGCCACCTGATCGCAGGTATTTGGCTTTAAGTGGTCAGGTAAGCCGTGGTTTGACACGGCTTTTTTATGTATAGGCTTCAGTATTCCTGTGTACCGTTAAATCCTTTCAGGGACTAAAAACGCGTTATGTTGTCTGCGAATCAACCAATAAGCGAAAACTTGCCAGCACATGGCTGTCGCCATGTTGCAATCATCATGGATGGCAATGGCCGCTGGGCGAAAAGACAAGGGAAGATACGAGCCTTTGGGCATAAAGCTGGGGCGAAATCTGTTCGCCGCGCCGTTTCTTTTGCCGCCAATAACGGCATTGATGCGTTAACGCTCTATGCTTTTAGCAGTGAAAACTGGAATCGACCTGCGCAGGAAGTGACTGCGTTGATGGAACTGTTTGTGTGGGCGCTCGATAGTGAAGTAAAAAGCCTGCACCGCCACAACGTCCGCTTGCGTATTATTGGCGATACCAGTCGTTTTAACTCACGTCTACAGGAACGGATTCGCAAAGCAGAAGCGCTGACGGAAAATAATACCGGCCTGACGCTCAATATCGCGGCGAATTACGGCGGACGCTGGGATATTATCCAGGGGGTTCGGCATTTGGCTGAGCAGGTTCAGGAAGGGCTGTTAAGTCCCGACCAGATTGATGAAGAGGCGCTGAGTCAGCAAATCTGCATGAATGAACTGGCACCCGTGGATTTGGTTATAAGGACAGGGGGGGAACATCGCATAAGTAACTTTTTGCTGTGGCAAATCGCCTACGCCGAACTTTACTTTACGGATGTTCTTTGGCCAGATTTTGATGAACAAGACTTTGAAGGTGCGCTGCATGCCTTTGCCAATCGAGAGCGTCGTTTCGGCGGCACCGAGCCTGGTGGCGATAACGCCTGATGGGGGTAGCTTTTGCTGAAGTATCGCCTGATTTCCGCTTTTGTATTAATACCCGTCGTCATCGCAGCGCTGTTTTTACTGCCTCCGGTGGGATTCGCCATTGTTACGCTGGTGGTGTGTATGCTCGCCGCGTGGGAATGGGGGCAGCTTAGCGGCTTTACCTCGCGCACTCAGCGGGTATGGCTGGCGGTACTCTGTGGTTTTTTACTGGCCCTGATGCTGTATACCTTGCCTGAATATCATCACGATGTTCACCAGCCGCTGGTTGCCGGATCCTTATGGATATCGCTGGCCTGGTGGATTGCTGCGCTTGTTTTAGTGCTTTTCTATCCGGGCTCTGCGGCAATCTGGCGTAACTCTAAAGTGTTGCGCCTTATTTTTGGCCTGCTCACCATTGTGCCGTTTTTCTGGGGTATGGTTGCGCTGCGCGCCTGGCACTATGATGAAAACCACTATAGCGGTGCGATATGGCTGCTTTATGTGATGATTCTCGTCTGGGGGGCTGACTCCGGGGCCTATATGTTTGGTAAACTGTTCGGCAAACATAAACTGGCGCCAAAGGTGTCTCCGGGCAAAACCTGGCAAGGTTTCATCGGCGGCCTGTTTACGGCAGCGATCATCTCCTGGGGCTACGGCGTCTGGGCGAATCTTGAGGTTGCCCCCACTACGCTGCTGGTATGTTCGATTTTCGCGGCGCTGGCATCGGTACTGGGTGATTTAACCGAGAGTATGTTTAAGCGTGAAGCAGGGATTAAGGACAGTGGTCACCTGATTCCAGGACATGGCGGAATACTGGATCGCATTGACAGCCTTACCGCGGCTGTTCCAGTGTTTGCTTGCCTGCTTTTACTGGTGTTTGGGACGATATAACGGAAGGTTTTATGCTGAGCATTCTCTGGAATCTGGCGGCGTTCATTGTTGCACTGGGTGTACTGATTACCGTGCATGAATTTGGCCATTTCTGGGTTGCCCGGCGCTGTGGTGTGCGGGTAGAGCGATTCTCGATTGGCTTTGGCAAATCGCTCTGGAAGCGCACCGACAAGCATGGCACCGAGTTTGTCATTGCTCTGATTCCCCTGGGCGGCTACGTCAAAATGCTCGACGAACGCGTTGAGCCTGTCGCCCCTGAACTTCGACATCGCGCGTTTAACAACAAAACCGTTGGACAACGTGCTGCCATCATTGCTGCCGGTCCGGTAGCCAATTTCATCTTCGCTATCTTCGCCTACTGGCTGGTGTTCATCATCGGCGTGCCTGGCGTACGCCCGGTTGTGGGCGAAATCACCACGGGTTCTGTTGCGGCAACGGCGCAAATTACACCGGGAATGGAACTTAAAGCGATTGATGGTATCGAAACCCCTGATTGGGATGCCGTAAGGTTACAACTGGTTGCCAAAATCGGTGATGAGCAGACAACCGTCAGCGTATCTCCTTTTGGTTCCGACCAGCGGCAGGAAAAAGTGCTGGATTTACGCCACTGGCGCTTTGAGCCAGACAAAGAAGATCCTGTCGCCGCATTGGGGATTCGACCGCGCGGCGCGCAGATCGAGCCAGTATTAGCCGAAGTACAGGCCAAGTCGGCGGCAAGTAAAGCAGGTTTACAAGCGGGTGACAGGATCGTTAAAGTCGATGGTCAGCCATTAACACAATGGATGACCTTTGTTACTCTGGTGCGCGATAATCCAGGCACGCCGCTTGCGCTGGAGGTGGAAAGGCAGGGGAGTGCGCTCTCACTGACCCTCACCCCGGATACCAAATCGGGCGGCGGTAAGGCGGAAGGGTTTGCAGGCGTTGTGCCGAAAGTGATCCCACTGCCAGACGAGTACAAAACAATACGCCAGTATGGGCCGTTTAGCGCCATCGTTGAGGCCACGGATAAAACATGGCAGCTGATGAAGCTAACGGTCAACATGTTGGGGAAATTGATAACCGGTGATGTGAAACTGAACAACCTCAGTGGGCCAATTTCGATTGCTCAGGGGGCTGGGATGTCAGCGGAGTTCGGGGTGATTTACTATCTCATGTTCCTTGCGCTGATTAGCGTGAACCTGGGGATAATCAACCTGTTCCCGCTTCCCGTATTAGATGGGGGCCATCTGCTGTTTTTAGCGATTGAAAAGCTAAAAGGCGGACCGGTATCCGAGCGAGTTCAAGACTTTAGTTATCGCATTGGCTCGATTTTGCTGGTGCTGTTAATGGGGCTTGCACTTTTCAATGATTTCTCTCGGTTGTAAGAGAGTTAGTTAGGAAGAACGCATAATAACGATGGCGATGAAAAAGTTGCTCATAGCGTCGCTGCTGTTTAGCAGCGCGACCGTATACGGTGCTGACGGGTTCGTAGTGAAAGATATTCATTTCGAAGGCCTTCAGCGTGTCGCCGTTGGTGCGGCCCTCCTCAGTATGCCTGTGCGCCCCGGCGATACGGTTAATGATGAAGATATCAGTAACACCATCCGTGCTCTGTTTGCCACTGGCAACTTTGAGGACGTCCGCGTCCTGCGCGATGGTGATACGCTGGTGGTTCAGGTAAAAGAACGTCCAACGATTGCCAGCATCACTTTCTCCGGTAACAAATCGGTGAAAGATGACATGCTCAAGCAGAACCTTGAGGCATCGGGTGTTCGTGTGGGGGAATCTCTGGACCGCACAACCCTTGCAGACATTGAAAAAGGTCTGGAAGACTTCTACTACAGCGTCGGTAAATACAGCGCGAGCGTTAAAGCGGTTGTTACACCGCTGCCACGTAACCGTGTTGATCTGAAACTGGTCTTCCAGGAAGGTGTTTCTGCGAAGATCCAGCAAATCAACATCGTGGGTAACCACGCGTTCAGCACCGACGAACTGATCTCCAACTTCCAGCTGCGTGACGAAGTGCCGTGGTGGAACGTGGTGGGCGATCGTAAATACCAGAAACAGAAACTGGCAGGTGACCTTGAAACCCTGCGCAGCTACTATCTGGATCGCGGTTACGCCCGTTTCAACATCGATTCAACTCAGGTGAGTCTGACTCCGGACAAGAAAGGTATCTACATTACCGTTAACATCACAGAAGGCGATAAGTACACGCTTTCGGGTGTTGAAGTCAGCGGCAACCTGGCAGGGCATTCAGCTGAAATTGAATCGCTGACCAAAATTCAGCCGGGCGATCTGTATAGCGGATCTAAAGTCACCAAAATGGAAGACAGCATTAAGAAGCTGCTCGGCCGTTATGGTTATGCGTATCCGCGTGTGCAAACGCAGCCGGAAATTAACGACACGGATAAAACCGTTAAGCTTCACGTTAACGTTGATGCGGGCAACCGTTTCTACGTGCGTAAGATCCGCTTCGAAGGTAACGACACCTCTAAAGATTCTGTTCTGCGCCGTGAAATGCGCCAGATGGAAGGGGCATGGCTGGGAAGCGATCTGGTAGACCAGGGTAAAGAGCGTCTGAACCGTCTGGGCTACTTCGAAACGGTTGATACCGATACTCAGCGTGTACCGGGTCGTCCGGATCAGGTTGATGTCGTTTATAAAGTTAAAGAACGTAATACCGGTAGCTTCAACTTCGGTATTGGTTACGGTACTGAAAGTGGCGTGAGCTTCCAGGTCGGTGTTCAGCAGGATAACTGGCTGGGTACAGGCTACTCTGTCGGTATCAACGGGACGAAAAACGACTACCAGACCTACTCTGAGTTCTCCGTTACCAACCCATACTTCACCGTTGACGGTGTAAGCCTGGGCGGTCGTATCTTCTATAACGACTTTAAAGCGGACGACGCGGACCTCTCCTCGTATACCAACAAGAGTTACGGTCTGGATGGTACGCTCGGCTTCCCGGTTAACGAATACAACACCCTGCGTGCAGGTTTAGGGTACGTGCACAACGACCTGTCCAACATGCAACCGCAGGTGGCGATGTGGCGTTATCTGGACTCCATCGGTCAGTCGGCGAGTACCTCCAGCGATGACAACGGTTTCGCCGCGGATGACTTCACCTTCAACTACGGTTGGACCTACAACCGTCTTGACCGTGGTTACTTCCCGACGGAAGGTTCACGCGTCAACCTGAACGGTAAAGTGACTATCCCTGGCTCGGATAACGAGTTCTACAAGGTCACGCTGGATACGGCGTCCTACTTCCCAATTGATGAAGATCACAAGTGGGTCGTTCTGGGTCGTACCCGTTGGGGTTATGGTGACGGTATCGGAAGCAAAGAGCTGCCGTTCTATGAGAACTTCTACGCCGGTGGTTCAAGCACCGTGCGTGGCTTCCAGTCCAATAACATTGGTCCGAAAGCGGTTTATTACGGCGGTAATGACGAAGATAACTGCGCAAGCCGTGATCCTAAGCAAGTATGTAGCTCTGATGATGCGGTAGGCGGTAACGCTATGGCCGTGGCGAGCCTCGAGTTCATCACGCCGACGCCGTTTATCAGCGACAAGTATGCGAACTCTGTGCGTACCTCCTTCTTTATGGACGCAGGTACGGTGTGGGACACCAACTGGGAGAACACTGCCCAGATGCGTGCAGCCGGTGTGCCAGACTACAGCGATCCGGGCAACATTCGCATGTCCGCAGGTATCGCATTACAATGGATGTCACCGCTGGGGCCGTTGGTCTTCTCTTACGCCCAGCCGTTTAAGAAATACGATGGAGACAAAGCGGAGCAGTTCCAGTTTAACATTGGTAAAACCTGGTAATAATCCGCTGCAATGGAATGCGTTGGCAGTGTAGCGCTGACAACCGGCGATCGGTAAAACGGTCGCCTTGCCACGCAAAGAACGGCACCCCTCGGGTGCCAATGGGATGGTAAGGAGTTAATTGTGAAAAAGTGGTTATTAGCTGCAGGTCTCGGTTTAGCGATGGCAACTTCTGCTCAGGCAGCGGACAAAATTGCAATCGTCAACATGGGTAATTTGTTCCAGCAAGTTGCACAGAAAACCGGTGTTTCTGCAACGCTGGAAAACGAATTCAAAGGCCGTGCGAGCGAACTGCAACGTATGGAAGGTGATCTTCAGTCCAAGATGCAGCGTCTTCAGCGTGATGGTTCTACCATGAAAGCGAGCGAGCGCAGCAAACTGGAAAAAGATGTCATGTCTCAGCGCCAGACCTTCTCTCAGAAAGCGCAGGCTTTCGAGCAGGATCGTCAGCGTCGTTCTAACGAAGAGCGTGGCAAACTGGTGACGCGTATTCAGTCTGCCGTTAAAGCAGTAGCAGCCGATCAGAGCATCGATCTGGTTGTTGATGCGAACGCCGTTGCATTCAACAGCAGCGATGTTAAAGACATCACCGCTGATGTTCTGAAACAGGTTAAATAAGTAATGCCTTCAATTCGACTGGCTGATTTAGCTCAGCAGTTGGATGCAGAATTACACGGTGATGGCGATATCGTCATCACCGCTGTTGCGTCCATGCAATCTGCTAAAGCAGGCACTATTACCTTCATGGTAAGCCCTAAGTACCGTGAACACCTGGCCCAGTGCCAGGCGTCTGCCGTTGTTCTGACGCAGGACGATCTTCCGTTTGCCTCTGGCGCTGCACTGGTAGTGAAAAATCCCTACCTGACCTATGCGCGCATGGCTCAAATTCTTGATACCACGCCGCAGCCGGCGCAGAACATTGCAGCCAGTGCTGCGATTGATCCGACGGCTCAGCTGGGTAACAACGTAGCAATCGGCGCAAACGCCGTTATCGAGTCCGGCGTAGTGCTGGGTGATAACGTGGTGATTGGTCCTGGCTGCTTTGTTGGAAAAAATACGAAAATTGGCGCAGGGACTCGTCTGTGGGCCAATGTTTCTGTCTACCATGAGGTTGAGATTGGCGAGAATTGCCTCGTACAGTCCAGCACGGTGATTGGTTCTGACGGATTCGGTTACGCCAACGATCGGGGTAACTGGGTTAAGATCCCTCAATTGGGTCGCGTGATTATCGGCGATCGTGTTGAGATCGGCGCTTGCACAACCATTGACCGTGGTGCGCTTGACGACACCATTATTGGTAACGGTGTTATCATAGATAATCAGTGCCAGATTGCACATAACGTTGTGATTGGCGACAATACCGCAGTTGCGGGTGGTGTTATCATGGCAGGCAGCCTGAAAATTGGCCGTTACTGCATGATTGGCGGTGCCAGCGTGATCAATGGTCATATGGAAATATGCGACAAAGTCACGGTGACGGGGATGGGCATGGTGATGCGTCCAATCACTGAGCCAGGCGTTTATTCCTCAGGTATTCCGCTGCAACCGAACAAGGTATGGCGTAAAACAGCTGCACTGGTGATGAATATTGATGATATGAGCAAGCGACTCAAAGCGATTGAGCGCAAAATCGATCAACAAGACTAAGCGTTCATCCGTTTAACGCTAAATTTCCCGGCCTGTCGGCTTTGTTTATAAACCGGCAGGCCGTGTTATTATTGCTACTTAGTACATTTGACAGGAAGAGTATTTTGACTACTGACACTCATACTCTGCATATTGAAGAGATTTTAGAACTTCTGCCGCACCGCTATCCGTTTTTACTGGTAGACCGTGTGCTGGATTTTGAAGAAGGTCGTTTTCTGCGCGCAGTGAAAAATGTCTCCGTTAACGAGCCGTTCTTCCAGGGGCACTTCCCTGGTAAGCCTATCTTCCCGGGTGTGTTGATCCTGGAAGCGATGGCACAGGCAACCGGTATTCTGGCGTTTAAAAGCGTAGGTAAACTGGAGCCGGGTGAACTCTATTACTTCGCGGGTATCGATGAAGCGCGCTTCAAGCGTCCGGTCGTGCCTGGTGATCAAATGATCATGGAAGTCACTTTTGAAAAAACGCGTCGCGGCCTGACTCGCTTCAAAGGCGTAGCTATGGTTGACGGCAAAGTTGTTTGCGAAGCGACAATGATGTGTGCGCGTAGCCGGGAGGCCTGATACGTGATTGATAAATCCGCCTTTATTCATCCTACCGCCATTGTGGAAACGGGTGCCATCATTGGCGCTAACGTCCACATTGGCCCGTTTTGTATTGTTGGACCCCATGTCGAAATTGGTGAGGGTACAGTACTGAAATCTCACGTTGTCGTGAATGGTCATACCACCATTGGCTGCAACAATGAGATCTATCAGTTCGCCTCCATCGGCGAAGTTAACCAGGATCTTAAGTATGCTGGCGAACCGACCCGCGTGGAAATCGGCGATCGTAACCGCATTCGCGAAAGCGTCACCATTCATCGTGGTACAACGCAAGGCGGTGGATTGACGAAGGTGGGCAGCGACAACCTGTTTATGGTTAATGCGCATATTGCGCATGACTGTACCGTGGGTAGCCGCTGTATTCTCGCCAACAACGCAACGCTGGCGGGACACGTATCGGTCGATGATTTCGCGATTATTGGCGGCATGACCGCAGTCCATCAGTTCTGCATCATTGGTGCACACGTGATGGTCGGCGGATGCTCCGGTGTGGCGCAGGACGTCCCACCGTTTGTGATTGCGCAGGGCAACCATGCCACGCCGTTTGGCGTGAACATTGAAGGCCTCAAGCGTCGTGGCTTCAGCCGCGAAGCAATTACCGCGATCCGCAACGCGTACAAATTGCTGTACCGTAGCGGTAAAACGCTGGAAGAGGCTAAGCCGGAAATTGCCGAGCTGGCGAATAAGCACCCTGAAGTGAAAACGTTCATGGAATTCTTTGAGCGTTCAACCCGTGGTCTGATTCGTTAATGGTCGACAGTCGTCCGCTTACCATCGCCCTGGTCGCCGGAGAAACCTCCGGCGATATTCTTGGTGCAGGTCTTATCCGCGCGCTTAAAGCCCGTGTACCCAATGCCCGCTTTGTGGGCGTGGCTGGGCCGCTGATGCAGGCCGAAGGCTGTGAAGCCTGGTACGAAATGGAAGAGCTGGCCGTGATGGGCATCGTCGAGGTGCTGGGCCGCCTGCGCCGCCTGCTGCATATCCGCGCAGACCTTACCCGCCGTTTTACCGACCTCAAGCCCGATGTGTTTGTCGGCATTGATGCGCCTGATTTCAATATTACCCTTGAAGGGAACCTGAAAAAGCAGGGGATCAAAACGATCCATTACGTCAGTCCGTCCGTGTGGGCGTGGCGACAGAAACGCGTTTTCAAAATCGGACGGTCCACCAACCTGGTGCTGGCTTTTCTGCCTTTCGAAAAAGCGTTTTACGACAGATTTAATGTTCCGTGCCGTTTTATCGGTCATACCATGGCGGATGCCATGCCGCTGGATCCGGATAAAAACGCCGCGCGTGACGCACTGGGCATTCCGCATGATGTGCACTGTCTGGCGCTGCTGCCGGGAAGCCGGGGTGCGGAAGTTGAAATGCTCAGTGCCGATTTCCTGAAAACGGCGCAGATTCTTCGCAAAACGTACCCCGATCTTGAAGTGGTCGTGCCGCTGGTGAATGCCAAACGCCGCGAGCAGTTTGAGCGTATCAAGGCCGATGTCGCCCCGGATCTTCACGTCCGCCTGCTGGACGGGAAAGGGCGGGAAGCGATGTTTGCGAGCGATGCCGCACTGCTGGCCTCTGGTACGGCTGCGCTGGAGTGTATGCTGGCGAAATGCCCGATGGTGGTCGGCTATCGCATGAAGCCCTTTACCTTCTGGCTGGCAAAGCGTCTGGTAAAAACAGATTACGTATCCCTGCCAAACCTGCTTGCGGGTCGCGAGCTGGTGAAAGAGCTTTTGCAAGATGAATGCCAGCCGCAGGCGCTGGCGGAGGCATTACTGCCGCTGCTCGCCAACGGTAAAACCAGTCACCAGATGCACGATACCTTCCGCGAACTGCATCAACTGATCCGCTGTAATGCTGATGAGCAGGCGGCCGATGCGGTGCTGGAGTTAGCACAATGATGGAATTTATTTATCCCCATACCCACCTCGTTGCTGGTGTGGATGAAGTCGGTCGTGGCCCGTTAGTCGGTGCCGTTGTTACCGCGGCGGTGATCCTCGATCCAGCCCGCCCGATCGTTGGCCTGAACGACTCGAAAAAACTGAGCGAAAAGCGTCGCCTGGCGCTGTTCGATGAAATTAAAGAGAAGGCGCTGGCCTGGAGTCTCGGGCGCGCAGAGCCGGAAGAGATCGACGATCTGAATATTCTGCATGCCACCATGCTGGCGATGCAGCGTGCCGTTGCTGGTCTGAAGATTGTGCCTGAATATGTGCTGATCGACGGTAATCGTTGCCCGGCGCTGCCGATGCCTTCAATGGCTGTTGTAAAAGGCGATAGCCGCGTCGCAGAAATCAGTGCGGCGTCAATCATTGCCAAAGTGACGCGCGATGCCGAAATGGCCGCGCTGGACCTCACTTATCCCGCGTATGGTTTCGCCCAGCACAAGGGATATCCAACGGCTTTCCATCTGGAAAAGCTGGCTGAACATGGCGCAACTGAACATCATCGGCGCAGCTTTGGCCCGGTGAAACGCGCGCTGGGACTGGTGTCCTGAATCAAGACGCAAGCAATTAAGTAACGCGGGATCTGAAGATGGCTGAACCACGTTTCGTACACCTGCGGGTGCATAGCGACTACTCCATGATCGATGGGCTGGCAAAGACCGGGCCGCTGGTAAAAAAGGCGGCCTCGCTTGGCATGCCTGCGCTGGCGATCACCGATTTTACCAACCTGTGTGGCCTGGTGAAGTTCTACGGAACGGCGCATGGCGCAGGATTAAAGCCTATCGTCGGCGCGGATTTTCACGTGCAGAGCGATCTCATCGGCGATGAACTGACGCAAATCTCCGTGTTAGCCATGAATAACACGGGTTATCAGAACCTCACTCTGCTGATCTCAAAAGCCTACCAGCGTGGCTACGGCGCACTGGGTCCATGGATTGACCGCGACTGGCTGGCGGAGCTGAACGAAGGTTTGCTGCTGATCTCCGGTGGCCGTATGGGGGATGTCGGCAAATGTCTGCTGCGCGGTAACAACGCGCTGGTGGATCAGTGCATCTCGTTCTACGAAGAGTATTTCCCGGATCGCTATTATCTGGAGCTGATCCGTACCGGACGTGCGGACGAAGAGAGCTATCTGCATGCGGCAGTCGCCCTCGCGGAAGAGCGTGGTCTGCCTGTGGTGGCCACCAACGATGTGCGCTTCCTTGAGCCGGGCGATTTTGACGCGCACGAAATTCGCGTCGCTATTCACGACGGTTTCACCCTCGACGATCCAAAACGCCCGCGCAACTACTCCTCGCAGCAGTACATGCGCAATGAAGAGGAGATGTGCGAGCTCTTCTCCGACATCCCGGAAGCGCTGGAAAACAGCGTAGAGATTGCCAAGCGCTGTAACGTTACCGTGCGTCTCGGCGAATACTTCCTGCCGCAGTTCCCGACGGGCGACATGACCACGGAAGATTTCCTGGTCATGAAATCGAAAGAGGGTCTTGAAGAGCGTCTGGAATTCCTCTTCCCGGATGAAGCGGTCCGTAAAGAGAAGCGCCCTGAATATGACGAGCGCCTGGATATTGAACTCCAGGTGATCAACCAGATGGGGTTCCCGGGCTACTTCCTGATCGTAATGGAGTTTATCCAGTGGTCGAAGGATAACGGCGTACCGGTTGGTCCGGGCCGTGGCTCCGGCGCTGGCTCGCTGGTGGCGTATGCGCTGAAAATCACCGACCTCGATCCGCTGGAATTCGACCTGCTGTTCGAACGTTTCCTTAACCCGGAACGTGTCTCCATGCCCGACTTCGACGTCGACTTCTGCATGGAAAAACGCGACCAGGTGATTGAGCACGTGGCCGATATGTACGGTCGTGATGCGGTTTCGCAGATCATTACCTTTGGTACGATGGCGGCGAAAGCGGTTATCCGCGACGTGGGCCGCGTCCTGGGCCACCCGTACGGTTTTGTCGATCGTATCTCTAAGCTGGTGCCGCCCGATCCGGGCATGACCCTGGCGAAAGCCTTTGAAGCCGAACCTCAGCTGCCGGAAATCTACGAAGCCGACGAAGAGGTGAAAGCGCTGATCGACATGGCGCGCAAGCTGGAAGGCGTCACGCGAAATGCCGGTAAGCATGCGGGGGGCGTGGTTATCGCCCCGACCAAAATTACCGACTTCGCGCCGCTGTACTGCGACGAAGCGGGCCAGCACCCGGTCACCCAGTTTGATAAGAACGACGTAGAATACGCCGGGCTGGTGAAGTTTGACTTCCTCGGCCTGCGTACGCTCACCATCATCAACTGGGCGCTGGAGATGATCAACGCCCGCCGCGAGAAGAACGGCGAACCGCCGCTGGATATCGCGGCCATCCCGCTTGATGACAAGAAAAGTTTCGACATGCTGCAACGCTCGGAGACGACAGCCGTCTTCCAGCTTGAATCCCGCGGCATGAAAGATTTGATTAAGCGTCTGCAACCTGACTGCTTCGAAGATATGATCGCGCTGGTGGCCCTGTTCCGTCCGGGGCCGTTGCAGTCGGGGATGGTGGATAACTTTATCGACCGTAAACACGGGCGCGAAGAGATTTCCTACCCGGACGTGCAGTGGCAGCATGAAAGCCTGAAACCGGTACTGGAGCCGACCTACGGCATCATCCTGTATCAGGAACAGGTCATGCAGATCGCCCAGGTGCTTTCTGGTTATACCCTTGGCGGCGCAGACATGCTGCGTCGTGCGATGGGTAAGAAAAAGCCGGAAGAGATGGCCAAACAGCGTTCCATCTTTGAGGATGGGGCGAAGAAAAACGGCGTCGATGGCGAACTGGCGATGAAAATCTTCGACCTGGTGGAGAAATTCGCCGGGTACGGATTTAACAAATCTCACTCCGCCGCCTATGCTTTGGTGTCGTATCAGACGCTGTGGCTGAAGGCTCACTATCCCGCTGAGTTTATGGCGGCGGTAATGACCGCCGATATGGACAACACCGAGAAGGTTGTTGGCCTGGTGGACGAGTGCTGGCGCATGGGCCTGAAGATCCTGCCGCCGGATATTAACTCGGGCCTGTATCATTTCCACGTTAATGATGACGGGGAAATCGTCTATGGGATCGGCGCGATCAAGGGCGTGGGTGAGGGGCCGATCGAGGCGATCATCGAAGCGCGTAACAACGGCGGTTATTTCCGTGAGCTGTTCGATCTGTGCGCCCGCACCGATACCAAAAAACTGAACCGCCGCGTGCTGGAAAAATTGATTATGTCCGGCGCGTTTGACAGGCTGGGGCCACACCGCGCCGCGCTGATGAACTCGCTCGGCGATGCGCTGAAAGCGGCCGATCAGCATGCGAAAGCGGAAGCCATTGGCCAGGCGGATATGTTCGGCGTGCTGGCGGAAGAGCCAGAGCAGATTGAGCAGTCTTATTCCAACTGCCAGCCCTGGCCAGAACAGGTGGTGCTGGATGGGGAGCGTGAGACGTTAGGTCTGTACCTGACGGGGCACCCGATCAACCAGTATCTGAAAGAAATTGAGCGCTATGTCGGCGGCCACAGGCTTAAAGACATGCATCCGACAGAACGTGGTAAAATCACCACGGCTGCGGGGCTCGTGATTGCTGCAAGGGTAATGGTCACCAAGCGCGGCAATCGTATCGGCATCTGTACCCTGGATGACCGTTCCGGGCGTCTGGAGGTGATGTTGTTCACCGACGCGCTGGATAAATACCAGCAATTGCTGGAAAAAGACCGCATACTTATCGTCAGCGGACAGGTCAGCTTTGATGACTTCAGCGGGGGGCTTAAAATGACCGCCCGCGAAGTGATGGACATTGACGAAGCCCGGGAAAAATATGCTCGCGGGCTTGCTATCTCGCTGACGGACAGGCAAATTGATGACCAGCTTTTAAACCGACTCCGTCAGTCTCTGGAACCCCACCGCTCGGGGACCATTCCAGTACATCTCTACTATCAGAGGGCGGATGCACGTGCGCGGTTGCGCTTTGGTGCAACGTGGCGTGTCTCTCCGAGCGATCGTTTACTGAACGATCTCCGTGGCCTCATTGGTTCGGAGCAGGTGGAACTGGAGTTTGACTAATACAGGAATACTATGAGTCTGAATTTCCTTGATTTCGAACAGCCGATTGCAGAGCTGGAAGCGAAAATCGATTCTCTGACAGCCGTAAGCCGTCAGGATGAAAAACTGGATATTAACATCGACGAAGAAGTGCATCGTCTGCGCGAAAAAAGCGTAGAACTGACGCGCAAAATCTTTGCCGATCTCGGCGCATGGCAGATCGCCCAGCTGGCGCGTCATCCACAGCGTCCGTACACCCTGGATTATGTCCGCCTGGCGTTTGACGAATTTGACGAACTGGCAGGCGACCGCGCATACGCTGACGATAAAGCTATCGTCGGTGGGATCGCGCGTCTGGATGGACGTCCGGTGATGATCATTGGTCACCAGAAAGGCCGTGAAACCAAAGAGAAAATCCGTCGTAACTTCGGTATGCCAGCACCAGAAGGCTACCGTAAGGCCCTGCGTCTGATGGAGATGGCTGAGCGTTTCAATATGCCAATCATCACTTTCATCGACACGCCGGGTGCTTACCCGGGTGTTGGCGCGGAAGAGCGCGGTCAGTCTGAAGCCATTGCACGCAACCTGCGTGAGATGTCTCGCCTGAGCGTGCCGGTCATCTGTACCGTTATCGGTGAAGGTGGTTCCGGCGGTGCGCTGGCAATTGGCGTGGGCGATAAAGTGAATATGCTACAGTACAGCACCTATTCCGTTATCTCTCCGGAAGGCTGTGCCTCCATTCTGTGGAAAAGCGCCGATAAAGCGCCACTGGCTGCGGAAGCGATGGGCATCATTGCCCCGCGTCTGAAAGAGCTGAAGCTGATCGACACCGTTATCCCTGAACCACTGGGTGGCGCACACCGTAAGCCGGAAGTGATGGCGGCTTCCCTGAAAGCACAACTGCTGGCAGACCTGGCGGACCTGGACGTGCTGAGCAAAGAAGATCTGCTCAACCGTCGTTATCAGCGTCTGATGACCTACGGTTACGCGTAAGCCTCACAATTATCCTAAAAGCCGCACATTGTTGCGGCTTTTTTTATACCTGCCGTTTACCTTAACTATGCTTATCTGATGTTTTTCAAGGAGGTAAACCATGAACATCATTGCCATCATGGGGCCACACGGCGTCTTTTATAAAGACGAACCCATCAAGGAGCTGGAGCAAGCCCTTAAAGCACGCGGATATCAGCTGATATGGCCGCAAAACAGCGCCGACCTGCTGAAATTTATCGAACACAATCCGCGTATCTGTGGCGTGATATTCGACTGGGACGAATACGACATGGAGTTGTGCAGCGATATCAATAAGCTCAACGAATATCTTCCGCTGTACGCCTTTATCAACACTCACTCAACCATGGACGTCAGCGCGCACGATATGCGTATGGCGCTGTGGTTTTTTGAATACTCACTCGGCGTTGCCGAGGACATCGCGACCCGCATTCAACAGTACACCGGTGAATACCTTGATAACATCACACCGCCGTTTACGCGCGCGCTGTTCACCTATGTGAATGAAGGGAAGTACACCTTCTGTACGCCAGGCCATATGGCGGGAACGGCCTATCAAAAAAGTCCGGTGGGATGTCTGTTCTACGATTTCTTCGGCGGCAACACGCTGAAAGCGGATGTGTCGATTTCGGTCACCGAGTTAGGCTCTCTGCTGGATCATACCGGCCCGCATCTGGAAGCCGAAGAGTACATCGCCCGGACCTTTGGCGCTGAGCAAAGCTACATGGTGACCAACGGCACCTCGACGTCGAACAAAATTGTCGGGATGTATGCCGCGCCTGCCGGCAGTACGCTGCTGATTGACCGGAACTGCCACAAATCACTGGCGCATTTACTGATGATGAGTGACGTGGTGCCGCTCTGGCTGTCGCCCACGCGTAATGCGCTGGGTATTCTCGGCGGCATTCCTCGCCGTGAGTTCGCGCATGACGCCATTGAAACCAAGATCGCGGGGATCCCCGAGGCAAGCTGGCCCGTCCATGCGGTGATCACCAACTCCACCTATGACGGGCTGCTTTACAACACGAACTGGATCAAGCAGACGCTGGATGTGCCGTCGATCCACTTTGATTCTGCGTGGGTGCCCTATACCAATTTCCACCCGATTTATTCCGGTAAAAGCGGGATGAGCGGCGAGCGGGTGCCGGGCAAAGTGTTCTTCGAAACGCAGTCAACGCACAAAATGCTGGCCGCGTTTTCGCAGGCTTCGTTAATCCATATTAAAGGCGAGTACGACGAGGACACCTTTAACGAAGCCTTTATGATGCACACCACTACGTCGCCGAGCTACCCGCTGGTGGCGTCCATCGAAACGGCGGCGGCGATGCTGCGGGGTAATCCGGGTAAACGCCTGATCAATCGTTCGGTCGAGCGGGCGCTGCATTTCCGTAAAGAGGTTCAGCGGCTTAAAGATGAAGCGGACGGCTGGTTCTTTGATATCTGGCAGCCGGAAGAGATCGACGAGGCGGAATGCTGGCCCGTCGCGCCGGGGGAGAGCTGGCACGGCTTCCGGGATGCGGATGCGGACCACATGTTCCTCGATCCGGTTAAGGTAACGATCCTGACGCCGGGCATGGATGAGCAGGGCGTGATGGGTGAGGAAGGGATCCCTGCTGCGCTGGTGGCGAAGTTCCTCGATGAGCGCGGCGTGGTGGTGGAGAAAACCGGCCCCTATAATTTGCTGTTCCTGTTCAGCATCGGGATCGATAAAACCCGCGCGATGGGGCTGCTGCGTGGACTGATGGAGTTCAAGCGCGCATACGATCTGAACCTGCGGGTGAAGAATATGCTGCCTGATCTCTACGCGGAAGATCCTGACTTTTACCGCAATATGCGTATTAAGGATCTGGCCCAGGGGATCCACAGGCTGATCCGCCAGCACGATCTGCCGCGCCTGATGTTGCAGGCATTTGATGTCCTGCCGGAAATGAAGCTGACGCCGCACAGGGCGTGGCAGCGCCAGGTGAAAGGGGAGGTTGAAACCGTTGAGCTGGAGAACCTGGTCGGACGCGTGTCGGCCAACATGATCCTGCCTTATCCGCCGGGCGTGCCGCTGCTGATGCCGGGTGAGATGATCACCGAGGAGAGCCGGGCGGTGCTTGATTTCCTGCTGATGCTCTGTTCGGTGGGGCGCCACTATCCCGGTTTTGAGACGGATATTCATGGTGCAAAACGCGATGATAACGGCGTGTACTGGGTGAGAGTCCTAAAATAAAAGGGGCCGCTTGCCAGGGGCGGGTTGTCGGTTGTAACGTTCTGGGCATCATAAAAAGGAGAAACTATGCTGGGTTTAAAAGCTGTTCATCATATTGCGATCATTGCCACCGATTACGCGAAAAGTAAGGCGTTCTACTGCGACGTTCTCGGCTTTACGCTGTTAAGCGAGGCCTACCGTGAGGAGCGCGACTCCTGGAAAGGCGATCTGGCGTTAAACGGACAATATGTGATTGAACTGTTCTCTTTTCCTTTCCCGCCAGCACGTCCTTCGCGCCCGGAAGCCTGCGGCCTGCGCCACCTGGCCTTCAGCGTCGATGACCTGGACAGCGCGGTAAAGCATCTGGATGCCCACGGCGTGGCCTGTGAAGCGATTCGCGTCGATCCCTTTACTGATAAACGTTTCACTTTTTTCAACGATCCGGACGGCCTTCCGCTGGAGCTTTACCAGCAGTAATCACCGTCTTGTGTGATAATGCCCGTTCACTTCGGGCATTTTTTATGTGTAATTTTCTATGACCCTACCCGCTATCGCGCACGCCGTTTCGCCCTACCGCCAGCTTCTGGTGGGGTTTAGCGGTGGCCTGGATTCCACCGTATTGCTTCACCGTCTAAAACTCTGGCGTGACCGTGAGCCTGACGTCCAGCTGCGGGCGATGCATATCCATCACGGCTTAAGCCCCCATGCCGACGAGTGGGTGGCGCACTGCGAAGCGGTGTGCTCAGGGTGGGCAATCCCGCTGATTGTTGAGCGCGTTACGCTTGAGGATGAAGGGCTGGGTATTGAGGCGCAGGCACGGAAAGCCCGCTACGCCGCGTTTTCCGGCGCATTACAGCCTGGAGAAGCCTTGGTTACCGCGCAGCATCTGGACGATCAGTGCGAGACATTTTTACTGGCGCTCAAGCGGGGCAGCGGACCTGCGGGTTTATCCGCCATGCCTGAGCGCGCTGATTTTGCCGGAACAGAGCTCATCCGTCCGCTGCTGGGCGAGACACGCGCGTCACTGGAAGCCTGGGCGCAGCAGCATCATCTGCGCTGGATTGAAGACGAAAGCAATCAGGACGACAGTTACGACCGTAACTTCCTGCGTCTGCGTGTCTTACCGCTTTTGAGCGAACGCTGGGCGCATTTTTCCGAAGCGGCGGCCAGAAGCGCCATGCTTTGTGCTGAACAGGAAAGCTTGCTGGATGAGTTGCTGAACGAGGAGCTGAATACGCTGATTACCGCTGACGGTGCCCTGAACATTGCGCCGTTAAACGTGATGAGTCCCGTGCGTCGGGCTGCTCTTATTCGTCGCTGGCTGGCTACCCACCGTGCAGCAATGCCGTCCCGGGCGATGCTCAACCGTATCTGGGAGGAAGTAGCAGAGGCGCGGGAAGATGCCGCACCGTGTATACATCTGAATGGATTTGACGTCAGGCGTTATAAGGGGCAACTCTGGTGGGTAAAATCTGTGCCGTCGATGGCTGACGCTGTGCTCGACTGGCCATCGCCAGAGAAAGCATTAACGCTGCCGTTGAATGCGGGTATCGTTGCGTTAAGCCCATCGGGTAATGTGCGTCTACCTGAGCCGGACGAGAACGTTACCATCCGCTTCAGGGCCAGCGGCATGCTGCATATCGTCGGGCGTAACGGCGGGCGTAAGCTGAAGAAAATCTGGCAGGAACAGAGCGTTCCGCCCTGGCGACGTGATACCACGCCGCTTCTGTTTTACGGCGACACGCTCATCGCGGCGGCAGGGGTGTTTATTACTCAGGCAGGGTGGGCCGAAGCCGGTGTGAAGTTTGAATGGAAAGCGTAACGGGCAGCCTGGCTGCCCGTTTGTTATCAGGATTCGCTCACCACAACGGTGCCGATTTCCGGATGGCTGAAACTGGCAATCTTGTCGAGGCGTAGCTCACGCATTGCACCTGCATCTTCCACAACCAGGTATTCCACATTTTTACGGGAAACCAGATCGCTGGCCTTAGCCTTTAGCACTTCGCCATCTTTTAGCTCCAGCGTCAGTATTAAATGATGCTGGCAGGCGAGTTCGAGGTTGTCATAGTCATCACAATTGATGGGTTGATAAGTATCATTCATCGACATAATCGCTCACCAGTAAATTCGCCGCAGCATACGCTGCTTTTTCCCTGACCGATTCAGAAAGGCTCTCATCAGAGGCCACTTCATTTAGCACGTTCAATACACAGCCCAACGCATCCGGGATGTACCCCAGATCTCCTCTGGCGATTTCCGCATACCGTTTGCGAATCAACTCACAATAATTATTCACATCACCTCCTGCCAGCGTACTGACTTACTGTGAGATATCATTAAGCCTACGAAGTTAAACTCGGTTTAGCAAGGTGACTATACCATACTCATTTAAGCAATATCAGCGCCTTGATGAGAGGGAAGCACCACCTCGTAACAGCCTTTTGCCGTGGTTTTCGCTACAATGTACGCCTGAATCGAAAGGAGTTCTCTCATGGCGCTGAAAGCGACAATTTATAAAGCTGTGGTCAATGTGGCGGATCTTGACCGTAACCAGTTTCTGGATGCGTCATTGACGCTGGCGCGTCACCCTTCTGAAACCCAGGAGCGCATGATGCTGCGTCTGCTGGCGTGGATTAAGTATGCCGACGACCGTCTGCAATTTACCCGTGGTTTAAGCGCGGAAGATGAACCGGAAGCCTGGCTGCGCAACGATCATCTGGGTATTGATTTATGGATTGAGCTTGGCCTGCCTGATGAACGCCGGATCAAAAAGGCGTGCACCCAGTCTGCTGAAGTGGCGTTGTTTGCCTACAACCAGCGCGCCGCGGAGATCTGGTGGCAACAAATCAAAAATAAATGTGCGCAGTTCAAAAACCTGACCGTCTGGTATCTGGATGATGAACAGCTTTCGCAGCTGAGTGCGTTCGCCAGCCGGACGATGGCGCTACAGGCAACCATTCAGGACGGGGCTATCTGGCTTTCCGATTCTCAGAATAATCTGGAAATACATCTCACAGCCTGGCAGCCCGCATCATGATTGTTTTGTCCCGAAACGTCAGCATCCCTGATAACGAGCTGGAGATCACCGCCATCCGTGCCCAGGGAGCAGGGGGGCAGCACGTTAACAAGGCCTCAACTGCTATCCATTTGCGCTTTGACATTCGGGCCTCCAGCCTGCCAGAGTATTATAAAGAAAGCCTGCTTGCCGCCAGCCATCACCTGATCACCAGCGAGGGTGTGATGGTGATTAAAGCGCAGGAGTATCGCAGCCAGGAACTTAACCGGGAAGCGGCAATAGCCCGGCTGGTCGCGGTCATCAAGGAGCTGACGGCTGTGCAAAAAAGTCGCCGGGCAACCCGTCCAACACGGGCATCGAAAGAACGTCGGTTGTCATCGAAGGCGCAAAAATCCACTGTAAAATCACTGCGTGGCAAAGTCCGTCACCCGTAATGTGACGAAAGGGACACCCTTTTTCATAAGGAAAGTATTGTGAAAAAAGCATTATTATCAGCGCTGGCCGTGACAAGCCTGTTCGCGCTTTTTGGCTGTAACAACCGTTCAGAAACGCAGGTACTACAGCCAACGCAAAACGAAGAATTAAAGCCGATGCAGCAGAGCTGGCGCGGCGTATTGCCATGTGCAGATTGCGAGGGCATCGAAACCTCTCTGTTCCTGCAAAAAGATGGCACCTGGGTAATGAACCAGAGTTACCAGGGGGCGAAAGAGCCGTCTTCTTTCGCAACTTACGGAACATGGGCGCGTACGGCTGAGAAGCTGGTATTGACGGATACCACGGGCGATAAAACGTATTTCCGCGCCAAAGGCGAGGGGATGGAAATGCTCGATCGCGAAGGCAATCCGATTGAATCCCAGTTCAACTACACGTTGGCCCCGGTGAAAGCGACCCTGCCAGCCACCCCAATGGCGATGCGAGGGATGTATTTCTACATGGCGGATGCGGCGATATTCACGGACTGTGTAACCGGGAAGAAAGTCAGCGTGGCGAACAATGCCCAACTGGAGCGTGACTATGCCGTCGCGCGCGGCAACGACAGTAAGCCCGTGTTGCTGACGGTTGAAGGGCATTTTACGCTGGAGCCAAATCCGGATAGCGGCGAGCTGGTGAAAACGCTGGTAGCAGATAAAGACGCGAAATTTGCTGCGGGTAAAGACTGCGAAAGCAAATAAGATATAGCCATTAAAAAACCCCGCTCTGGCGGGGTTTTTTATTGCTTAACCTTTGATGGCTTTCACCAGGTAATCAAGAATGTCGCCCGTCTTGATCATCTGTTTTTCGCCGTTGCGACGGTACTTGTATTCAATCTCGTCGCTGTCGAGGTTACGGTCGCCGATGACGATGGTGTGTGGAATACCGATCAGTTCCATGTCAGCAAACATCACGCCAGGACGCTCTTTACGGTCATCCATCAGCACGTCGATACCTTTCGCGCTCAGCTCAGCGTAGAGTTTCTCAGCAAGCTCCTGCACGCGGTAAGACTTGTGCATGTTCATTGGCAGGATCGCCACCTGGAACGGCGCGATGTTATCCGGCCAGACGATTCCGCGTTCGTCATAGTTCTGCTCGATAGCGGCAGCAACAACACGCGTTACGCCAATGCCGTAGCAGCCCATGGTCAGAACCTGGTTACGACCATCTTCGCCCTGAACGGCAGCGTTCATTGCGCGCGAGTACTTGTCGCCCAGCTGGAAGATGTGCCCCACTTCGATACCGCGTTTGATCATCAGGGTACCCTTGCCGTCCGGGCTTGGATCGCCTGCGACCACATTACGGATATCAGCCACTTCCGGCGTCGCTACGTCACGATCCCAGTTGATGCCGAAATAGTGTTTACCGTCGATGTTTGCGCCAGCAGAGAAGTCGCTCATCGCCGCAACGGTGCGGTCAATGACCACCGGAACAGGCAGGTTCACCGGACCCAGAGAACCAGGACCTGCATTCACCACGGCGCGGATCTCCGCTTCCGTTGCGAAGGTCAGCGGGCTGGCAACCTGCGGCAGTTTCTCGGCTTTCACTTCGTTCAGCTCGTGATCGCCTCGCACCAGCAGGGCAACCAGCGGATAAGCGCTACCTTCAGCCGATTTCACCAGCAGGGTTTTTACGGTTTTTTCGATCGGCAGATTAAACTGCTCAACCAGCTCGGCGATGGTTTTCGCGTTTGGCGTATCAACCAGCGTCATCTCTTGCGTTGCCGCGCCGCGTGGTTCTTTTGGTGCCAGCGCTTCTGCAAATTCGATGTTCGCGGCGTAGTCAGAGGAGTCAGAGAAGATCACATCGTCTTCACCGCTCTGCGCCAGTACCTGGAACTCATGGGAGGCGCTACCGCCGATTGAACCGGTATCAGCCTGGACAGCACGGAAATCCAGACCCATGCGGGAGAAGATTTTGCTGTAGGCCGCGTACATTTTGTCGTAGGTCTCTTGCAGCGATTCCTGAGAAGTATGGAAAGAGTAAGCATCTTTCATCAGGAACTCGCGAGAGCGCATGACGCCAAAGCGTGGACGCACTTCGTCACGGAACTTGGTCTGGATCTGGAAGAAGTTCAGCGGCAGCTGTTTGTAAGAGCTCAGCTCGTTACGAATCAGGTCGGTTATGACTTCTTCATGCGTTGGGCCGAGCACGAATGGACGATCGCCACGATCGGCAATACGCAGCAGTTCAGGACCGTACTGCTCCCAGCGACCGCTCTCCTGCCACAGTTCAGAGGGCTGAACGACCGGCATTAACACCTCGATAGCACCGGCGTTGTTCATCTCTTCACGCACGATGTTTTCGACTTTTTTCAGGACGCGCACGCCGGTCGGCAGCCAGGTGTATAACCCGGAGGCCAGCTTGCGGATCATCCCGGCGCGCAGCATCAGCTGGTGGCTGATCACCTCGGCGTCGGCAGGTGTCTCCTTCAGAGTGGAGAGCAGATATTGGCTAGTACGCATGTTGTTACGGTTCCATTTCGACGATTGGAACAGGCTGAAACACCAGCCTGACACAAAAAAAGTGGTTTAGTTTACCAGTGTGGCAAAGATGCCAAAAGAGAGGAGAACAAAATTACCTGGGTTCCAGGGCAAACACTTCAAAACCCGCCGCAGTCACGCGCCAGCGCACGTTAAAGTCCAGCAGCCAGACGGCGTACGTTTTTCCGGCTTCCTCTTCTTTGCGGTAGGCGGGACGGGGGTCCTGCGCCAGCACTTCAACGATAAAGTCACGCAGTCGAGGATAACGCGTTTCCAGCTGGCTGAGTTGCGTGGTTATTTCAGAAGTGAAGTGAACCGGCATATCGGCCTGCGGTGCGTCCTGAGCATAGCTTGCCCGGGCATCCGGCAGCGCTTCGGCAAAGGGCAGGTAAGGCTTAATATCTATGACCGGCGTGCCATCAACCAGGTCAAGGCTACCTAACTCCAGGATCACCTGATCTTTCTGACAGCGTATGCCTTTCAGTTCGACCAGAGACATCCCGATGGGGTTGGGACGAAAGGTTGAGCGGGTGGCAAAGACACCCATTCTGGCATTTCCGCCCAGACGAGGAGGACGCACGGTGGGACGCCAGCCACCTTCCATGGTCTGGTGAAACACAAAGACTACCCATAAATGGCTGAACGCCTCAAGCCCGCGCACCGCATCGGCCTGATTATACGGCGCGACAAGGTGAAGCTCGCCGCCACCATTCATGACCAGACCCGGCTGACGCGGCACGGCGAACTTTTCTTTATAAGGGGAGCGGATAACGCCTATCTGCTCGAACTGAAATGAACTCATTTCGCCGTAATGTTAAGCGCAGAACCGATACATACCGCCTGGCGATAGCAACCTGGCGTACCGCTGGTGACTTCGCAGCTGTGCAGCAGTACCGCGTTGGCTTTCATCTTCGACGCGTTAATCTGCATGCGCTTGCGGGCTGTCGGGATATTGGGTGGGGAGTCCTGATTCGTTGCCTGGCAGGATTCGCCGCTTACTTCGCCCAGTTCACGGAATGGCTTACCGACCAGTTCGTCGGCTTTGGTAATGATACGTACCGGCGCAGCACGAGGCGCTTTCGGTTTTGCTGGCTCCGCTTTTGGCGGGGTTGCAGTGCTTTGAACAGGTTCAACAGGAGATCTGCTTAGCATAGAACAGCCGCTCAGCATCAGTGCTAAAAGACAGATCGGTAAAGCACGCATAATAATTCCTCAGTGGATAATCAAAACGTCAGATATTGAAGCAGTTGACCGCATAAATGACAAGACGGGCAAATGCCCGTCTTGATGATATTACACTGAGGGGAGATTACCAGCCTTTAACAGCGCCGCCGTTAAACACCTTATTGGCTTCCTGGTACACTTCTTCAGACTGATATGCCTGGAGGAATTTCTTCACATTCTCCGCGTCTTTGTTGTCTTCGCGAGTCACGATCAGGTTGACGTACGGGGAATCTTTGTCTTCAACGAAGATGCCGTCTTTCGCTGGGGTCAGGCCGATCTGGCTGGCGTAAGTGGTGTTGATAACGGCCAGCGCGATCTGTGCATCGTCCAGAGAACGTGGCAGCTGAGGGGCTTCCAGTTCAACAATTTTCAGATTTTTCGGGTTTTCGGTTACGTCCAGAACGGTCGGCAACAGGCCAACACCCTCTTTCAGTTTAATCAGGCCCACTTTCTGAAGCAGAAGCAGGGAACGGCCGAGGTTGGTTGGGTCGTTAGGGACGGCAACCTGTGAACCTGGCTGGAGTTCATCCAGCGATTTAATTTTCTTGGAGTAACCGGCAATCGGGTAAACGAAGGTGTTACCGACAGCAACCAGCTTGTACCCGCGATCTTTGATCTGCTGATCCAGATACGGTTTATGCTGGAAGGCGTTAGCGTCAATGTCGCCTTTGCTCAGCGCTTCGTTCGGCAGAACGTAATCGTTGAAGGTCACCAGTTCAACGTCCAGACCATATTTCTCTTTCGCGATTTTCTGCGCGGCCTCAGCAACCTGCTGCTCTGCACCGACGATAACGCCTACTTTGATGTGGTTGGGATCTTTTTCGTCCTGACCGCAACCCACCAGTGCCAGCGAACCAATCAGTGCGCCTACTGCTGCAAAGGTCTTAAATTTAAACGCCATGTTATGTCCTTAACTCGTCGAGTTTGTGTTGTTTGTAACGTTATTTATGCGTAACAGCCCGGACGATACGATCGCCAGAGAATTGGATTAAGTAAACCAGCACAACCAGCAATACCAGAACGGTATTCATTACGGTAGCGTTATAGCCAATATAGCCGTACTGATATCCAATCTGGCCTAAACCGCCAGCACCCACGGCGCCGCCCATGGCGGAATAACCGACCAGGGTGATAAGCGTGATGGTTGCTGCATTCACCAGCCCAGGCAGCGCCTCAGGCAGCAGAACTTTACGCACGATCTGCATTGGCGTCGCACCCATCGCGCGGGAGGCTTCAATCAGGCCGGTTGGGATTTCCAGCAGAGCGTTTTCCACCATACGGGCGATAAACGGTGCAGCGCCTACGGTCAGCGGGACAATTGCCGCCTGCAAACCAATCGACGTCCCGACGATCACGCGAGTAAACGGAATCATCCACACCAGCAGAATAATGAACGGAATAGAGCGGAAAATGTTCACCAGCGCAGAGAGCGTGCGATACAGCTTCGCGTTTTCAATAATTTGACCCGGGCGCGTGACGTACAGCAGTACGCCGACCGGCAGCCCAATCACAAAACCAAAGAAGCCCGATACGAAGGTCATTGCCAGCGTTTCCCAAACGCCGCGAACCAGTAGCCACATCATCGGCTCAGACATAACCCAGTACCTCTACTTTTACGTGATGTTCTTGCAGCCAGGCGATTGCCGCCTGGGTTTCTTCCTGTGTGCCGTGCATTTCCGTCAGCATAATGCCGAACTTCACACCACCGGCGTAGTCCATCTGCGCGCTAATAATGTTGTTATTCACGTTAAAGCGGCGCGCGGTTTCGGACAGCAGCGGTGCGTCAACGGACTGGCCCGTGAACTCCATGCGCAGCATCGGGACACTGTCAGGCGTTGCGTCTGTTTTTAAACGTTCCAGATAATCTTCCGGAATATCCAGATGCAGCGTGGACTGGATGAACTGCTGAGCCAGCGGGGTTTTCGGGTGCGAGAAGACTTCGCTCACCGTGTCCTGCTCAATCAGCTCACCGTTGCTGATGACTGCCACACAGTCACAGATGCGTTTCACCACATCCATTTCGTGCGTAATAAGGAGGATAGTCAGGCCCAGACGACGGTTAATGTCTTTTAACAGCTCCAGAATAGAGCGTGTGGTTGCCGGATCTAATGCGCTGGTGGCTTCATCACACAGCAGCACTTTTGGGTTGCTGGCCAGCGCGCGCGCGATTGCGACACGCTGCTTTTGCCCGCCGGAAAGATTTGCCGGGTAGCTGTCATGCTTATCCCCCAGACCGACCAAATCCAGCAGTTCGGTGACACGACGCGTCACTTCTTCTTTCGGTGTGTTATCCAGTTCCAGCGGTAACGCAACGTTACCGAAAACGGTGCGTGAGGCCAGCAGATTAAAGTGCTGGAAAATCATGCCAATCTGGCGACGCGCTTTGGTGAGTTCTTTTTCTGAGAGGGCGGTAAGCTCCTGGCCGCCAACTTCTACGCTGCCCTGGGTTGGGCGTTCAAGCAGGTTAACACAACGGATCAGCGTACTTTTACCTGCACCCGATGCGCCAATGACGCCATAAATTTGACCAGCAGGCACATGCAGGCTGACGTTGTTCAGCGCCTGAATGGTTCGGTTCCCCTGCTGGAACACTTTGGTGATATTGGAAAGTTTAATCATTAGATTATTTTTATCATAAGTAAGTTAGCCGTGGCATTTTCTTCTGCCAGATACGGGGAATGACCGTAAACAAAATGGATGTTAAGGCATCCAGACGTCTAAATCAATCCACCTCTGTGCGATGAGCACTTTATTGCGCTGCGATTCATGAGATACTAGCTGAACAAGCCTTTTTCAGGAGCAAACCGGTGGCAAAATCTGTACCCGCAATTTTTCTCGATCGTGATGGCACGATTAATGTGGATCACGGCTATGTGCATGAGATCGATGAGTTCGAATTTATCGAGGGCGTAATAGATGCCATGCGCCAGTTGAAAGAGATGGGCTATGCGCTGGTGGTGGTAACTAACCAGTCTGGTATTGCGCGTGGTAAGTTCACCGAAGCGCAATTCGAGACGCTGACGGAATGGATGGACTGGTCCCTGGCCGATCGCGGCGTCGATCTTGATGGCATCTATTATTGTCCGCATCACCCGCAGGGAAGCGTAGAAGCGTATCGTCAGACCTGTGATTGCCGTAAACCACACCCGGGCATGTTTATCTCTGCACAGGAATTCCTGCACATTGATATGGCCGCATCTTATATGGTGGGCGATAAACTGGAAGATATGCAGGCAGCGGCGGCGGCAGGTGTAGGTACTAAAGTATTAGTGCGTACCGGTAAGCCGGTCACCCCAGAAGCAGAAAATGCAGCCGACTGGGTGATAAAGAGTCTGGCAGATCTGCCAAAAGAGATTAAAAAGCACCAAAAATAGACGTTTTGGTGAAAAGGTGAGCGGTTAAAACAAAAATGCATTTTTCCGCTTGTCATTCCTCGGCGGCTCCCTATAATGCGCCTCCATCGACACGGCGGATGTGAATCACTTCACAGACAGCCCGGTCGGTTGAAGAGAAAAAATCCTGAAAATCAGGGTTGACTCTGAAAGAGGAAAGCGTAATATACGCCACCTCGCGACAGAGCGCTGAAGTGCGTCGCAACTGCTCTTTAACAATTTATCAGACAATCTGTGTGGGCACTCAAAGTGACA